>JAPHSW010000059.1 GCA_026196615.1 Gammaproteobacteria bacterium
TAAAATTTACATGAAGGATTTAAAGCATGTATTTAAACAATTGAACCAAGATGTGATGTGTCTCGGAACAATGGCTTAAATTTGTGGGGATCCTTCAGTTTTAAAACCCTAGAAGAAATAGTTAAAAGCTTTGGTGCAAAATCAATTGAAGTAAATCCTAGAGTTCGCTTTACCGTAGATGAAATCGTTAATAAGCGAAATGCAGTGGCTCATGGTAGAGAAACGCCAACCGTTGTTGGTGAACGATACAGGTGCAGCACCCTGAGAGATAAGACTCAAGATATTCAGATGGTAGCTGATTTATTTATTGCAACTTTTGAGTCATACATTCAAGAATATGATTACTTAAGAGAAGAACACAAAGATGTATATAAGCAAGAATAAAAAACTTCTAATAATGATGTTAACAAAAAACAAAAGATGATCTAACCAGAAAATCCAGCGGAGGAGAGACTTTCGTTGGTGGGTGACTTTAAACGTTGGAAAGCCTGAAATATCAGATCTTTACAAGAAAATCAAATTCTGATACTCTATATTATTAATCTCTAATAAACAATGGAATGTCATTCATGAGAAATATACTTGTCGTTATTTTTTTATTACTTTTTTCATCTAACTTATTTGCTCAATCTTTTAAAACCGAATATTTATCACTCGATACTTCAATTGAAAAGCCTGTTGTTAAGTTATCAAATGGCTTACTGCATTTGAATTTTCCATTGGAAAAACTTAAAGATGCAATAATTCTTACCTCAAACAACGATCCTTTAGTTATTTTAAACAAAAGAAAAAAAATTGCATTTTCAATGAATACAACTGGAAAAGAGTTACTTCTTGATGGGTTTGAAAATGATCCCAAAAAAATTAGTATCAATATTTCTGATATGCCGAGTATCATTTTTGGTTTAAAAAAACAAATAATAAAAAATAGCTCAGATACAGAACTTAGTAAAATTATTTCAAATATGAAAAATATAATGCTTGCGCCAAAAAGTGACAGTGAAGCTTACTATTCTAAAGCAAATGGAAAGATTGCCTATTTTTTGATAAATGGTGAAAAAAACCATGTATTTGTTGTTAATGAAAATGAAAATGATTACTTCACTATAATTATTTCAGATAATGTAAATAAAACTGATTTTATAAATTTGATTGTAAAGGGAGTCTTACAATGAGTTTACCATTAACACATGATGAGAAAGAAAAAATAGCTGATATAATTCGAATTTTATACTCTGATAGCACTGTAAATAGAAAAAAGAATAATATAAATTTAGATACTGTTTATGCGTTAGAAAATGCATTAAAAGCAATAGGAGATTGTAATCATATTATGAAAATTCTTATTGAACAACTAATTGGCGGTTCTGCTTTATTGGCAAGAGGATGGCTAAGAAAAATTCTTTCAAAAGCACATAATGAAATATCTAAAGATAAAATTAAACTTAATGGATTTGGATGTATGTTTTCAGGGGCACTTAATCATAAGTCCTCGATACTAATGACAATTGAATATGGTAGATAACTTTCCAACAAAGCTTTGAAAGTGGATCACAGGGACATAGCGATTTTTAAAAATAAACCGAGTAGGTTTGAATGACATTCGTTTTCAATAGAGTATTTCCTAGTCCTTATACCCATTTAAAGCAACGTTGTACCATATGGATGACCGAAAGTGCTTTTCCGAAAGAAAGACAAATTTAAAGCCATAAAATTATATTCGATAGACTCTGAATAACAAACTATAAACCAGGTTGCTTTTATAAATAATTATAATCTTTGAAAAATCTCATGAATTAATGCTCCAGAGTATGTATTGATTACAGATTTGTGATGTAGTTATACCATTTAAATTGTTTGTGTGAGGTTTATTATTGGAAAGCATGATGCTTTTCTAAAAAGCGTGTTGAAACTGCTGAAATCAGCATTGAGAGTATAACGGCACTTAAAAATAAGTAGAGTCCATGGTGAACTTGCATTTCAGCCATTTGATCAAACTTAATACTGACTAGCATTAAAGCAACTACAAAAACATCCAGCATTGACCATTTTCCCAGATGATGTATTAACTTTAATAATTTTTGTATAAACTCACTTGCTTCTGAATTCCAGATATACAACATGACTGATAGTTTGAATAGAGGGAATAGAATGCTGAATATAAAAATAATCAAAAAAAGAAAAACTTGTCCTTCATCCAATAAACTAAGTAGAGCAGATAATACAGATACGGTATTAGAAAAAAAATAAAATTTTTCCAGAGTAAATAATGGTGAAAATAAGCTGGTGATAAATAATGCCAGAGTAAAAAGACTGGTGATATTAATCAGTGTTCGTGTCCAGGGAAATTTTTCTGCAAAATTTGTCACCGCTATTTCTTTTGAAACATCTTGGTTATCAGGCATAAATTTTAATCGTTCATCAGTTGTCGTATTTTTGGTAGTAGATCACTTACAATCATACCATTTTTTCCTTCCAACGCTGCTAAATCTCCTGCTTTTGCATGAAGACAAACGCCTAACTGTGTTGCATCAGGAGTTGAAAGTTTTTGTGCTAAAAGAGCTCCAATTATTCCCGTTAGGCAGTCGCCCATGCCAGCACTTGCCATGCCTTCATTGCCATAAGGACAAATAGATATTTCATCTTCAAGGTTAACTAGTGTTCCAGCACCTTTTAATATAAACGTACCATAAAATTTTTGTTTAAGATGTTTAATCATGGCAAATCGATTAGTTTCAACAGAAGGACATTCAGAACTGTGTTTTAGTAAGCGTGAAGCTTCACCAAAGTGTGGTGTATAAATGATATCAGGATTCTGAATAACCATATTATGTTGAGCCATAATGTTGAGTGCATCAGCATCAATAACGCAAGTCACTTGTTTTTTATCTGATCCCGTTTGATGCTTGAGTAATTTTATGATCTTATCTAGTAATGCCATTCCCCATTGGTTAGTACCCAATCCTGGTCCAATGGCAATGGTGGTTGCTTTTTTTATCAGGGGGTCAAGATCTTGAGTCGTTTCAACACCATGTACCATGAGCTCTGGCCGGGCACTATTAACCGCATTAATATTTTCTTTTCGTGTGGCAATGCTCACCAAACCTGCCCCTGTTCTTAGGGCTGCTTCTCCTGCAATACGGCATGCACCTGACATGCCGTAATCACCTCCAATAATTAATAAATGACCATTATCACCTTTATGACTGGTTGGGCTTCGACAGGGTAACTTTCTGGCAAGGTTATTCCATTCCATTAAAGTTGCACTGTGCTCAACTTGTTTATAAAGCGTATCAGCAACGCCTAAGGAGGCAAAGTGAATTTTACCACAATGATGACGAGCCATTGCAGTATACATACCCATTTTTTGACCAATAAAAGTTAGTGTCTGGTCTGCAATGACAGCGGTCCCATGAATTGCACCTGTATTGGCATCCAGACCTGATGGTATATCAACTGCTAAAACCGGTTTGCTACTGCTATTAATTGCTTCGACGGCGTCATACCACTCATCTTCTAATGCTCGATTTAAACCTGTACCGATTAATGCATCAATAATTAAATCCGTTCCAGGAAAATGGGCTTCATCCATTGAATCAATCTTACCACCACATTCCAGCCAATCCTTATAACCTTGCTGAGCTGCACCAGAGAGGTTTTCTGGATCAACAATTGAAATTAAACGAACTTTTAATTGTGGCTCTTTATCTTGTAACTTAGCCAGACGGGCTAGAACATAGCCATCACCAGCATTGTTTCCCGCACCACAGACAATGGTAATATGATCGATGTGAGAATAATTTCGATTGATAAAGTTTAGTAGTGACTGTGCAGCGCGCTTCATTAATTCATAACTGTTGTCAACAAAGCCTTGTTCTACCATCATGTAATCAATGTCATGTATTGCCTCGCTGGAGTAACAATAATGCACATAGCCATAACGGTCATCAGTGTGAGATTCATTGGATGATGATTTACCGCAATTTTTTCGAGTAGTTTGCTCGTTATAAGAAGAGTTCTTGTAATTCATTGAGATACTGAAGCCCCCGTTTTGTTGGTTTAATCTGATGTCTTTGCCATTCGATTAATCCTAGTTTTACAGCTTTTTTAAGTCCATTCGCGATTTGAGTAATAGGCATACCTGTTTGTTTGTAAAACAACTCACTGTCAAAACCACCCGTTAAACGGCTGGCATTTAGCATAAATTCAAAGCCAATATCATTGCGTGAAAGCTTATCTTCCCCTCCAATAATAGATGATTTTTTAGTATTTGTAGAGTCCATAGGTGGTAAGGAGCCATCTGCTAAAAAAGAGCCATCTGCTAATAAAGAATCTTCAGCTAATAAAGGGCCATCAGCGGGTGAAAATCCACCAGCAAATAAATAACTCTGTGGGTGTTTTGTTTTCCAACGCCGAGTAATGGTTTGCTGAGCCGCATCACTTATTTTCCCATGTGCTCCTGCACCAATGCCCACATAATCACCAAACTGCCAGTAATTTAAATTGTGTATACACTCATTGCCTGTTTTAGCATAGGCTGAAACTTCATAGTGATTAAAGCCTGCTTCTGCTAACATTTTCTGACATTGTGTCTGCATGTCATAACTGAGATCATCATCAGGTAACCTGGGAGGCTGATGGGCAAATAGAGTGTTGGGTTCCAGTGTTAATTGATAATGTGATAGATGAGTGGTTTCAAAGTCAATAGCCTGTTGTATATCAAACTTTGCTTGTTCTAATGTTTGATCTGGTAGTGCATACATTAAATCCAGGTTAATATTTTTAAACCCAGCCTGTTGTGCGCGGTCAATGGCTTGTCGAGCTTGCTGACTATTATGAATGCGGCCAATTTTTTGCAGTGATTGATCATCAAAACTCTGGATGCCCATAGAAAGACGATTAATTCCAGCATCATGAAATTCAGAAAACTTAACTTGATCCACTGTACCTGGGTTGGCTTCCATGGTGATTTCTGCCATGGGAGAGACTTTAAGCAGTGCATTAATCTGACTCAGTAGATAATGCATTGATTCTGGTTGAATAAGACTAGGCGTACCTCCACCAATAAATATACTTTGTATTGTTCTACCCCAGATACCGGGTAATTCTTGTTCAAGATCTTTGATTAAAGCTGCTACATATTGTTTATCACGATGTACATCGTCGTATTTGTTTGAACATTGCGAAGCAGCATGAGAATTGAAGTCACAATAGGGGCATTTTTGAGCACACCATGGGTAGTGAATATAGAGTGATAATGGTGGTAGTGTGGTAAAGTTTAACATTCATTCATTCTACTATAATTTTTTGATATAACTGTTAAACCAAGAAAAATAGTTTATATACACATAGACCCTTTTTGCTAATAAACTAAAATGACAAGAAAGATCATTCACATTGATATGGATGCCTTCTTTGCTTCTGTTGAGCAAAGAGATAATCCTGTTTTGCGAAACAGGCCTGTTGTGGTTGGAGGCAATCCTGATAGTAGGGGGGTGGTTGCTGCTGCTAGTTATGAAGCCAGACAATTTGGGATTCATTCTGCTATGCCTTGTTCTCAGGCTTATAGAAAATGTCCTCAGGCTACTTTTGTTAAACCGAGATTTGAAGCATATCGTGAAGTATCACAACAAATACATGCTATTTTTTCACAATACAGTGACTTAATAGAACCTTTGTCATTAGATGAAGCCTATTTGGATGTCACTGAAAATAAAGTCAATAACCCTTCAGCTACTCATATTGCAGAGACTATTCGACAACAAATTAAACAACAAACCCAATTAACAGCTTCTGCTGGTGTTTCTTACAATAAATTCCTTGCTAAAATAGCATCGGATATTAATAAGCCCAATGGGATTAAAGTGGTTCTTCCTGAAGAAGGTGAGGCTTTTGTAGCTAAACTGGCAATTGGCCAGTTTTATGGTATTGGTCAGGCAACAGAGAAAAAAATGAGAGCACTTGATATTGAAAATGGTGCTCAATTGAAAGAAAAGTCATTAGATTTTTTGATAAAGAATTTTGGTAAGTCTGGTTCTTTTTTTTACAAAATTGCTCGGGGTATTGATGAGCGAGTGGTGAATAACACTCGAATTCGAAAATCATTAGGCAGTGAAACGACTTTTTCAATGGATATTTTAAATCGAGATGAATTGTTAAAATACCTGTCGCAATTGGTTAAAGAAGTAAGTGAAGACTTACTCAAAAAGAAGCTTAAAGGAAAAACGGTCACCTTGAAGGTCAAATTTGATGACTTTGTTCAAGTGACTCGAAGTAAGACAATTGAGCGCAAAATAAACGACTATGATACCATCTATTCACTGTGTAAAATGTTATTAACCAAGACTGATGCAGGTCAAAGAAAAGTCAGATTATTGGGGGTAAGCCTCTCATCTTTTGAAGATTTGTCAGATGAAAATGGTTTGGAAAAAAAGCCAATGCAACAACTAGAACTGGATTTGTCGCACACTCTTAAATGATGTGATTCGCTATAATCAATTAGCTCAAAATCGGATAGTGAACAGCTTAGAAAAATGTTATTGTTTATTGTCGATTTTTGGTGGCAAGATAAGGTGGATAGGTAAAAAGGTAAGATGCAATTAAATTTTACAAAAATGCATGGCTTAGGTAATGATTTTGTTGTTATTGATGCCATTTCTCAACACATTGAATTAACGACAGAGCAGGTTCGTTTTATTGCTGATCGTCGCTTTGGTGTGGGCTGTGATCAGATTCTAATAGTTGAATCACCTAATCCATCTCAGGAGCTGACTGTTGATTTTAAATATCGTATTTTCAATGCCGATGGCAGTGAAGTAGAACAATGTGGCAATGGTGCTCGTTGCTTTGCACGTTTTGTTCGAGAAAAAGGCTTAACGACTAAAAAATTAATTGTTGTCGAAACTTATGGTGGCATTATCCGATTAATGGTTGATGAAGACGAAATGGTCACTGTTGATATGGGCAAGCCTGTTTTTGAGCCTGAACAATTACCATTTATTCCTGCAGCAGGTGATTCTCAAACTAATAATCGTTATACTCTAGCTTTAGATGCAGATACTGGAGAGGTCAACGAGGTTGAATTTTCTGCTGCTTCCATGGGAAATCCACATATCACTATTAAAGTGGATGATATAGATACTTATCCTGTTAAGACAATTGGAAAAATCCTGGAGTCCCATCCCAGTTTTCCAAATCGTGTTAATGTTGGGTTTATGCAAATAATTGACAGGGAGCGTATTCGACTTCGTGTCTATGAAAGAGGTTCAGGGGAAACTCTGGCTTGTGGCACTGGTGCCTGTGCAGCAGTGGCAAATGGTATTTCTCGTGGTGAACTTGCCGAACAGGTTGAGGTGGTATTACCTGCAGGCTGCTTACACGTACAATGGCAACAGGGAGAGCATTCTCTGATGATGACTGGCTCAGCCAGTTTTGTTTATGAAGGTCAAATAAAACTATGAATTCAAGCAGTGAATTAGAAGAAACAATCAAAACAACTGAACAAGACGATTCTTTACTATCTGAACAGCCAGTTGCTGAGCCAGAAAAAAACGAAGAACAAATTACCGCTGATTATTTGTCAGTGCATCCTGATTTTTTTAACCAATATCCAGCACTGTTAGCGTCTTTAGAAATTGCTCATGCCAGCGGATCAGCAGTTTCATTAATTGAACGTCAGGTGAGCATTCTTAGAGAACAGAATGCTCAACATAAATCACAGTTGACTGAATTAGTTGAAATTGCAAAAGAAAACGAACAATCCAATCATAGAATGCATAAGCTTACTCTTTCTTTGATGGGGTGCGAAGGCGTGGATGCCTGTGAAGTGGCGTTGGATGAAATATTATGTGATGATTTTTCAGTTGATGCGATTGCTTTGAAATTGTTTGTTGAGCCGATTGCTGATCAACCGGAACATCTTTTTGTGCAGTCAGACTCAACGTTAGGCCAGGAGTTAGATAAGCTCTTGACGACTCGTAAACCAATGTGTGGTTTTTTCAAAAAACTGCCTATGGCAGAATTATTTGAAGAAAAATCACAATCAATTGCATCTATGGCTGTTCTTCCTCTTTTCATTGAGAAAAATAATTGCTTTGGTGCATTAATTTTGGGTAGTCAAAATGTTCGACGATTTAATGCTGATATGGGCACATTATTTTTAGAACGCTTGAGTGAAACACTCAGCCATAAGTTAAACTCATCAATTAAATAAAAAAATATTATTTTTATTTACAGCTTTAGATGAATGAATGTATATACGATGTGAGTCAATAAATAATGAAAACTATCGTCAATGCATTCATTCATTGCCTTAAAATTGAACGACAGCTCTCTCCGCATACTTTATCCAGCTATCAACGTGATTTAAATCAGGCAATCGACTATTTTGTCGAATTAAATGAAAAGTCAGGTGAAAAAATTGAATCCTGGCAACAAATTACTAGTCACCACTATCGTGCCTATGTGGCTCGACAACATCGAAAAAACCTTTCAAGTAAAACCATTCAACGACAGTTGTCGTCATTACGTCGTTTGTATGAATATCTGATTAAAGAACAGCTGACCAGCAATAACCCACTTAAAGGAGTCACAGCACCTAAAAATGGTCGAAAACTACCTAAAGCACCTGATATTGAGCAACTGGAGCAATTACTTCATGGAGAAGGTAATGAACCCCTATTGGTAAGAGATCGAGCTATGTTTGAACTGTTTTACTCATCAGGTTTACGTTTATCTGAATTAACCAATATTGATAGCATTGATCTAAAGTTATCTGAGCACCAAATCAGAGTTTTAGGTAAAGGCAGTAAAGAAAGGGAGCTACCTATTGGGAAAAAAGCCATAGAAGCCCTTAAAAAATGGCTCAAAGTACGAGGTGAACTCGCAAAACCAGATGAACAGGCTGTCTTTGTTTCACGGTTTGGAACTCGAATTACTCAGCGAGGTGTGCAACAACGATTACAGAAAATGGCAATTGACCAGGGGCTTCCTATACATCTGCATCCTCATATGCTTCGTCATGCCTTTGCTAGCCATTTATTAGAATCCAGCGGTGATTTACGAGCAGTACAAGAGCTCCTGGGACATGCTGACATTTCCACAACACAAATCTATACTCATCTGGATTTTCAACATCTTGCTGAAGTTTATGATAAGGCACATCCTAGAGCCAGAAAAAAGAAAACATCATAAGAAAAGAGCTTTGGAAGTGCTTTGAAAAGTGTCTGATTATTTTACATTTTATTTTTTTATAATATATTTATATTTTCTTTAGCTCTTGATTTAAAAAGAAATTAATTTATTGGCTAACTAATTGCTTGTGTTATATAAGTTTGTATCTTATTCAAATAACCAAGGAAAGAAAAATGAAATTAACAACAAAATTTACTATTTTATTTCTAATATTATTTCTAGGAAGTAGTGTACAGGCAACCATTGTTCCATTTTCTGATAATGTAGGTGATTATAGTAGTCCTGCAAGAAGTTCGGGGTTTCCACATGATTTAGGAGTTGTAAAAACATTTAACTTTGAAGTGGGTGATGTTTTAGCTGCAACAATATCAGGAACTTGGGGTAACGCTGCTTTCAGTGCAAGTTCATCAGGGGCTGATATCTATTTAGATAACATTTTAGTTGCACAGTGTATTGAATTTGCAAGTTGTTGGTTGAATTCAACTGGAACCCAGTCTTGGTCTTATACTTTTTCTTCATCAGATCTTCTGACTGGAATACTTGATGATGGTATGGCAGAGCTAAGAGTCGTCCAGACTTCTAGCACAAATGTACGTTTAGGAGCATTAACTCTTTCTGGGAGAGTTAAGAAGGTCCCTGAACCTGCATCTCTTTTGCTCATTGGTCTGGGTTTAATTGGGCTTCGCCTAACTAGGTCATAAAACTAAATAAATTGATTTACACAATATATAAACTATCGGCTTTATGACTGCCGATAGTGACTATTATTATGTAAAGTTATGGACACATTAGTGTAATTTTTTAATGGTACTTTTAGTTACCTTGTTTTTCTCTTAAGCTACTCAACTTTTCAATAACTTTTTCTGCGCGTAGGATATTTTTTTTAGCAATCACATTTTGAGGTTCATACATTAACACTTGTTGCCAAAGTTCAATGGCTTGATGGAACTGACCATCAGTATAATTTTTATTGGCTTTAGACATTAATTGTTTAATGGTATAACTAATGGAGCGATCTAATTCTTGTTTAATTTGAATTAGTTGAATATCATTTTGACCATTGTCATCAAGTTCTGAAATTAACTGCCTTGTTTTAAGAAAATCACCTCTGTTATAGCTCTTCTCTATTTCTTGTAGGAGACTATTTTGTTGCGTTTGGTGGCTTTTATCCTGAGATATTTTTTTCTTTTTTTGTTTACTTAAATAAGATTTTTTTGATTGACTATTTAATTTGGATAAAATGAGCTGACGCTGCTTGCTAGGCTCTAATGTAATTGCTTGTTGAATTCGAATTCTTGCTGTTTTGAAATGTTTTCTAGCAATTGCTTGTTCAGCAAGTAGGGTTAATTTTTTTGATAGTTCTGAGGATTCTTGATTTAGTTTTTCAACTTGTTTATAGAGTACTTCATTTCTTGGATCGGTATTTAATTTTTCATGATAGATTGGTAGGGTTTTTATCATCCAAAGACTACGTTCTATCATGATACTCTGATCAATTGATGTTAATGATTTTTTTTGTTGGGCAAGAAGATTTTTTTCTGTTTTAGCTAATAATCTGTTTTTTGATTCACCTAAAGGATATTTTTCTTTAGCTTGATCAATTAAATCCAATGCTTGTTTCCATTTTTTTGTTTTTATATATGTTTTTATTTGTGTGTCAATTTGTTTCTCATATTCTGTTGCTTGAGTTAATAATGTTTTTTTTCGTATTTGTAACTCTTGATATTGAGGATGGTTTTTCTTGACATAATCAATAGTAGAGAGAGCTTTACCATATTCATTTTCTGAAGACCAGACATCAATCTGTGTCAGTATGTCATCCTGCTTAGAAGCAACAAATGCACTACCACAACCAGATAAAAAAGGAATAATCAAAAGCAATATAATGAATACATGTTTGATATCAATTAATTGTGTAAATTTATCAATTTTATTGAGAGAGAATATTTTATTTATCATTAAAATCATAATTGATTAATTTATCCATATTTTTTGTTAGGTTGATCTGATTTTGATTGGTACATGAGTTGACCCTAAATAGAGTGACAGGGTTTTCATGGCCACGAATTTTTATACACTCTTTTTCCTCGATATCAAAGTTATCCTGCACTCCCTTACAAGACAGCATGGTATCTGGAATGACCACTTCATTATCTTTTGCATGGCTGGCAATTCGTGCTGCCAGATTAACGGCATCTCCTATGACAGTATATTCCATTCTTTGTGTTGAGCCCATGTTGCCAGCTAATACCAGACCACTATTGGCTGCAATATGAAAGTTGATTGGAGCCTGATCTTTAGCAATACGTTTCATGTTTAGTTCAGAAATAATTCGCTGAATCAGTAAGGCGCATGATATGGCTTGATAAGAGTGATGTTCATCTTTTTTAGGTACGCCGAAGACTAACATAACACAGTCGCCCATAAATTTATCGACATGGCCACCATAAATGCCAGCAGACTGAGCAATATATGAAAAATACTCATTGAGTAATTGATTGGTTTTTTCAGGTTTCATGGTTTGGGATAATTTTGTAAAGCCAATAATATCAACAAATAGTACACTGGCTTCTACCTGCTCACCACCTAAATCAATGCTTTCCAAATTACCTAGAATTTCCTGAGCAACTGTAGGTGATAAGTAGCGGGAAAAGGCTTTTTCAACAGACTCTTTGTGAAGTAAGCCATCAGCCATGACATTTAATGAGTCCATAAGCAGGCCAAACTCATCATTTCGGCGTTCATCAAAACGAAATTGATAATCACCTTTTGAAATCGCTTTGCTGGCATCAACTAAATCATTAATCGGGCGAGAAAGGCGTTTACCAAGAATAAATGCAAAAATAATACTCAGAATAATTAAGATGATGGTCGTTAAAATAATGGTATAGAGAGTTTTATTACGTGCCTGAATGAATAATGACTGGTCAAAGGTCAATAATACATATCCAATGGTGACGTCTTGATAGTTAACACTGCCGATATAGGACAAATAAGGTAGATTTGAGCTTAAAAAAAAGGTTTTAGTGGCTGCTTTGGATGTCTTGGTAGATGTTGGAAACCATAATAAGGTGGAAATTTCATCCATAGTTTTAGGGAAATTTAAAGTCGTAGGAATTAAACCATGTGCGCTTTTGGATTGTTTTTCATCAGAATAAAAGGAAATACCTAAAATTTCAGAATGTTGGGTAATATTTTTGACCAGTACATCCAGATCGAGAGTATCGGAAGTTAAGAAACCTTCTGTTGCTGAAGCAGAAAGCTGGCGAATTAAAATTTTAGCATAAGAGTGCATTTGCTTTTCAAGCAATTTATTTTGGTCATGAATAACCAGGCCACCTAATAGCACCATTCCAGATACAATGAGGACAATCATGGAAAGTGCAAGCTTGTGAGCAAAAGGAAAATTAACTTTTTGCATAGTGACTTTTACTGTGGCGATTATTGTAGCGAAGGTTAATATCTAACATAAATTTTATTTGGCTGACGACTCATAGTCATTTCATTTCTGAAACTGCGTGGATTTTATATTTTGAATCACCTATAAAAGAGAATAGGTTTTGGTAACAAAAAAACTGTGTAACCTTGATTTTAGTATAAATAATCCCTATTTCAAAGGAATCATAGAACATGCAGGATGAATACATTGGAACAATATAGAGGAACAACAATCCTTTCAGTGCGCCGTGGAAACCAGGTGGTTATTGGTGGTGACGGGCAGGTATCACTGAGTAATACCGTAATGAAAGGCAATGCACGTAAGGTTCGTCGTTTGTTTCACGATAAGGTTATTGCTGGCTTTGCTGGTGGAACTGCGGACGCGTTCACACTTTTTGAACGTTTTGAAGCCAAATTGGAAAAACATCGTGGGCAACTAGTGCGTGCTGCTGTTGAATTAGCAAAAGACTGGCGTACTGAACAGTCATTAAGAAAACTTGAAGCCTTGCTGGCTGTTGCTGATGAGAGTGCTTCATTAATTATTACGGGAAATGGTGATGTCATTGAACCAGAAGAAGGTTTAATGGCAATTGGTTCAGGCGGCCCCTATGCGCAGTCTGCAGCACGAGCTTTGTTGGATAATACAGACTTAAGTGCCGAAGAAATTGTTAAAAAAGGTCTCACTATTGCAGGTGATATTTGTATTTATACCAATCACAACCATACTATTGAAGTGTTGGATTTAGACA
The DNA here is from genome assembly GCA_026196615.1 of Gammaproteobacteria bacterium. GTDB lineage: Bacteria > Pseudomonadota > Gammaproteobacteria > GRL18 > GRL18 > GRL18. The sequence continues at coordinate 13,380 of JAPHSW010000059.1, forward strand.
ATCCAAACGATTGATAACAAAGAATATCTTTAACAGGAGTTAATAGAGTCGATGTCTCAAATGACACCAAGAGAAATTGTTCAAGAACTGGATAAACACATTATCGGTCAGGCTGATGCCAAACGTGCTGTTGCAATTGCATTACGTAATCGTTGGCGTAGAAGCCAGGTTGAAGAACCTCTATGCAGTGAAATTACACCCAAAAACATTTTAATGATTGGTCCAACTGGTGTGGGTAAAACAGAAATTGCTCGTCGATTGGCAAAGTTAGCCAATGCACCCTTTATTAAAATTGAAGCAACAAAATTCACAGAAGTGGGCTATGTGGGCCGTGATGTTGAATCCATTATTCGAGATTTGCTTGATGTTTCAATCAAAATGACTCGTGAACAGGCAGTTGAAAAAGTACAACATCGAGCGATGGATGCTGCTGAAGAACGAGTGTTGGATATTTTATTACCACCAGCTCGAAATGATGATAGCGATGGCTGGGATCGTACGGAATCATTGTCAACAGATACAGGTTCATCAACTCGTCAAAAATTTCGCAAAATGTTGCGTGAAGGCAAGCTGGATGATAAAGAAATTGAAATTGAAGTGAATGCCCCCAGTGTTGGAGTTGAAATTATGGCTCCTCCGGGTATGGAAGAGATGACCAACCAGCTTCAGGGAATGTTTCAAAATTTGGGTGGTAGCGGTAAAACAAAACGTCGTAAAACACCCGTAAAAGATGCAATGAAGATTTTAACGGAAGAAGAAGCAGCCAAGTTGGTCAACGATGAAGATATCAAACAGCAGGCGGTGAACAACGTCGAACAAAATGGTATTGTTTTCCTTGATGAAATTGACAAAATTGCCACACGCAGTAGCGGTGGAGGCGGACCAGAAGTTTCACGAGAAGGAGTACAACGTGATTTGTTGCCATTGGTTGAAGGAAGTACCGTATCAACCAAGCACGGTATGATAAAAACCGATCACATCCTGTTTATTTGTTCTGGTGCTTTTCATGTTTCTAAGCCTTCGGATCTGATTCCTGAACTACAGGGACGACTGCCCATTCGTGTTGAGCTCAATGCTCTGGATGTTAAAGATTTCAGTCGCATATTGGTTGAACCTGATGCATCACTGACAGAACAATATATTGCATTGATGCAAACAGAACAGTTAGAACTGAAGTTTGAGCATACTGCAGTGGAACGTATTGCTGAAGTGGCCTTTACGGTTAATGAATCCACAGAAAATATTGGCGCCAGACGCTTACACACCATTATGGAGCGTTTATTAGAATCGATCTCCTATGAGGCCTCAGATAAGCCAGGTGAAAGCCTGATGGTTGATGGTCGATATGTGGATGAACAGCTGGGTGAGTTAGCTATCAATGAAGATTTGTCACGCTACATTTTATAAGTGACTTTTTATTATTGGTTGAAATAGAAATTTTGAGCTTGGCCGATGGCTTCTTAATTGACCAAAAGCTTTACAAGTAGAGAAAAAAATATGTCTGAACAAAAAAAACCGACACCAACAGAGATTAATTTACACCAAAAATCACATGAACTGGAAATTGCATTTGATGAAGGCAGTCGCTTTCACTTTACCAGTGAGTTTCTAAGAGTTCATTCTCCTTCCGCAGAGGTCAGAGGGCATGCTCCAGGAGAAGAAACACTTCAGATTGGTAAAGAAAATGTGAATATTAAAACATTAGAACCTGTGGGAAATTATGCGGTTAAGATTGTTTTTACTGATGGTCATGATAGTGGTATTTTCTCATGGGATCTTTTCTATGAGTATGGGCAGAATCAGGAAAAAATATGGCAGGATTATTTGCAAAAATTAAAAGATGCCGGTCATGAGCGTAAACTAAACTAAGCTCTGAAAGCGTTTCACAAATCCATTATTCAGCATATGCTTGCCAGACTTCGGATAGCCTGAAGTCTGGACTACTGGATTCAACTATTGCTCTAATAATATTAGGATTGTTCTGAGCAGCACGATCCAGTTGGCTTATTATATTAATATCTGCTGCATTCATATCATATTCAGTGTATTGATACTTATCGCTATCATAGTTTTTTTGTTAGCCTGGATAATTTCCTTGCCTGTCACCAGAGCAGAAGCTAAAATCTCAATTCCTTTGTCATTATCAATAAAGTTTACTTTTATCATCATAAGTCTTTAACTTAATTTGAAGTGGCCAAAAATGGGCATCAATTACTTTAAATAGATGAAAATAGAGAGCAATTTTTTGCTCTCTTAGATATTACTTAATGTCATTAATCAAGAAAAATTATATTATTTGCATTACTGATTGTAAGTGATATGAATAATAGTGTATCTTAAAATGCTTATGAATCATTCAATTCCTAGAATAATATGAGATTTCTAAGAATTTCATCAATAATTTATCAATTTTATAGGAGATCGTCATGTCGGGTGCAGTGGATACCAAACCTCTGAATATGACTGAGCGTCAAACGACCATTGAAGAGTTTACAAACTTTTGTCATGAAGAAAAAGAACGCCGGATGAATTCAGGTGATGATTTTGATGAAAAATCCTTTGAAGATGCCAAAGAACTGACTTTGCGTAAGCTTCAGGTACTTGAAGATGAGGGATGGGTATGATTATTCACAGTATCAGTGCAAAAAATGTTCTTAAATATGAACACCTGGAACTGAAAGATTTACCTGAAGAAGGTGTGATTGCCATCAGTGGTTTTAACGAATCAGGTAAAAGCACTATTGGTGAAACGATTTGTTTTGCTTTATTTGGCAGAACATTTTCAATTGATGAAGATGATCTGGATAAAATTATTCGCTGGGGCGAAAGTGATTGCAGTGTCACTATATGTTTTAGCAATCAAAAGGCTGATGACCCAAGTGATGAGTTGTTTGCGATTACTCGTATGCTGGATTGTGATGGCAATCATTCTGCTAAGTTATACAAGGTGTATAACGAAGAAAACCCAATAGCTCGTGGAATTGAGCGAGTAGAAGAAGCTTTATTTGAACTAACAGCGGTTGAATTTGATGAGTTCATTGAATCTTTTTATCTGGCACAAAGAGAAATTACTACGCCGCACCCTCATAGCTATGCGTTGAAAACCATGGCTGGTATTGCGACGATGGAATACTGTGATCATGGTATCCATGAAGATATTCAACAAGATCTTGAAGCATCAGAAGAATTGAGTAGCCGAATTGCACAAATTGCAGAAGAGATTGATGGCTTAGAGTTAGACACCGGTCATCTTGATTCACTGACTAGCCAACATAATGAGGCACTGGAAGAAAAAGTTAAAACAGATGAGTTGCGGGCTGATTATCAAAATTCAATCGAAGAATATAATGAAACTGCACCAAATCTTAGTCGTTACTTAAGCAAAAAAGGTCGAGGTTCTTTTTGGCGTTTTATTTATTTTGTTATAGCCGTTGCAGCTTTTGGTTTGTGGTGGATATTAATGAAAATGCCAGATGCTGCTGTGCATGAGCAAGTGAGTCAAATTATTCAAACAAACTTGCCTCAGATGACAACAGAACACTACCCATATTTGCTTTATATTAGCGGTGCTGCCACTTTCTTGTTTCTTTGGATGTGGGCGGCGATTATTAGCCATAAAGGCAATATTGGTCGTTTGAGTGTGGCTGGACAAGAACTGGCAGATAAAATACAGATGATTGGTGCTTTACAGACTGATGGTTCTTTATCGGCTGAAAGTTCTTTGTCCGCTGAAGACTCTTTGTCTGCTGAAGGCTCCTCACAAGCTGAAGGCTCTATCAATGAAGCAAGAAAACACCAAATTGCTTTAGTCGCCAGTTCTCAAATGAGAGAAAAAGAGCTCTCTGATGTGACTGAAGTTGATCTTAAGTTTTTGACGGAACAGCAAGATCAACAAGCAGAAACAATCAGTCAACTCTCTGCGGAATTAGTGATCGAACGTGATCGGGTCAAGCGTGCTGGAGAGTTACAAGATAAAATTAATAGCCTGCAAACTCAGATTGCGGACAAAGAATTAAGAAATCAGATCAGAGAGTTGTCCAGTGAACTATTAAGTGGTGCAACCCGTCATCTGTCAAAACGTTTTAATCATATTATTCGTGATCATGTTGGTAAAACACTGCCATTATTTACTGAAAATCGCTATGAACACCTACAAATTGATGAAGACCTAACGGTGCGTGTTTTTTCCAATGAAAAACATGATTTTATGGATTTGGATGAAATTTCCAGTGGAACGCAAAGGCAAATTATGCTGGCTGTGCGTCTGGCACTTTCACAGGAAATGGTCAGTCGAAAAGTGCATAGTCAACAATTCCTTATTTTGGATGAACCTTTCGCCTTTTTTGATGAAGAACGTACTGAGCGTTCATTATCGGTCTTACCTGAATTGAGTGATGATTTACCTCAAATATGGATCATTGCTCAAACTTTCCCTGAAAATATGAGTTTCGAGCACACAATTTATTGTGAACGAGATATTGTTTCCAAGATAAACTAGTGGTTTAAGCCTGCCTTACTGTGAATGTTTCTATCAGTTATTATTAAATTGATAGAACATTCACACTTTAAACTGAACAATCATGGCATCTAATTGCTCAGAAAGTTGTTTGAGGTTTTCGCTGATATCAACAGCCTCAGTATTACCATCAACATTGTTTTCAGAAATTTGACTAATGGTTGCAATATTTTGATTAATCCCTTCAATTGCACCTTTTTGTTCCATGATAGAGTGGTTTATCTCAATATTACTGGTTTTTATTTCGGCGACTTTGGGAGTGATTATCGACATAGATTCTTCTGTTTTGTTCGCAAGATCAACACAACTTTGAACCTCATCCCGACTATGATTCATTTCATTTACAGCAGAACGTGCACCAGCACGAAGTCGTTCAATCATTTGCTCGATTTCCTGAGTCGATTCCTGAGTCTTACCCGCCAAAGCTCGGACTTCATCTGCAACCACAGCAAAACCTCGTCCTTGTTCACCGGCTCTGGCTGCTTCAATTGCAGCATTAAGTGCTAAAAGATTGGTTTGCTCTGCAATCCCCTTAATGACCTCAAGAATACTGCCAATTGACTCTGTGTCTTCAGAAAGTTTGTTGATCACCTGGGATGATTGTTCAACTTGCGATGAAATATTTTTAATTGAATCAATTGTTTTATGAATAATGACACTGCTTCTGCCTAACTCATCATCAGTTTCCTGAGAATGTGTTGTCATCTGAGCACTGTATTGAGAAATATTGACAACAGCTGACTCAACGCCCAATGCAGCACTACTGACTTGTTCAATATTGCTTTGTTGCTGAGTAATATTATTTTTATTTGCCTGTATGGTTTGATCCAGTAATTCAGATGAATGATTAACCTCAGAAACAAGAGGGGCCACTTGAGAAACAAGCTCATGAAGTTTTTTAATGGTATTAGAAATAGCTCGCTGAATCTCAGCAATTTCATCATTGCGTTGACTTTGTTGTATTGAAACGGTGAGATCACCTTCACTGACAGCTGTTAATGAATGAGAAATTGAGTGTAAAGGTTTAAGCGATTGACTTAAATACCAGTAGATGAAAACAATAGCGACAATGCTCATGACTAACAAGAGAAATACGGCAGTGACATTGATTGATTGTTGGGAATTATAGCTGCTGGTATTATCTGTAAGAGTGATGATGTTGCCAAGTAATTGATTATCGGGGCCAAGAATAGGTAAAATAGTGGTTGAGTAAGATTGGCCATTACTCTTTATGACAGTATGCTGTGCCTCCATATCTGGAGTGGAAAATTGATTAATTTCTTTTTGTAAATCAATATCAGAATAGGATTCTATTTTGCCGGATTGATGAGAGATATAAACCTGAGAACCTTGTCTTGTTTTTAGAGAATTAATTGCATTTTCAAGTTTAAGAGCAAAGGAACCGGCACCAATTATTTTGCCCCGTTGTGTTATTGGAAAGACAAGCTCAGCTTGTAAATATCCCTTTGAATTTTTTGTAATAGAAGTAATATTTTTTTTCTGTTGAATTGATAAGAGAGATAATTTATTGCTTGAAGACATAGAGCTTTTGTTCGTTGCATCAAATAAAACAACACCATTACTATCCATTAATTGCATAGAAGAAATAATTCCCTGTCCCTCAAGAAGATTGAATGCTGTTGCAGCATTTTCTTGTATGAGATCTATTTTTTTATTAGCAACTGCTTTTTTTAGCTTACGATCACGAGTAACATTTTTTATATTGGGTTCCATTTGTGTAAACTGGTTTATAACAATCAAATCCCATAACTGTTGACTACCATTAATTGCAAGCTGATCGTATCGGCTTTCGGCTTTATCCATCTTTAAATAGCTGGAAATAAATCCAGAACCAACAATAACAATGGCCATAATAATAACGGTTAAAACGATTCGATTTTTTAAATTCATAGTCATGTTTCTTTTGTTATATCAATACTGTCCTCATCAATAGAAAGCCTTACTGCTGATGAGGACGTTTTATTAAGTGTTATTCAACAGGATATCCAGCGCTTTTCCATGCAGGAAAGCCATCACGATAGTAATAGATGTTGGTAAATCCCCAGGAAACAGCTTTTTTGGCTGCATTAGAACTTCTCATACAACGTTCACCATTACAGTAGACGACAGCAGGATCATCCTTCTTCATCTCGGCAGACATTGTCTCTTCAGACAGCTTAGTCTTAATATTGAGTTGAACAGCATCAGAAATTCGTCCTGCATTCCAGTCTTTGTCCTTACGAACATCAATGAACAGAACTCCCTCATCAAAAAGTTTTTTTGCTTCTTCTGTTGTGACTGTTTTGGCACCATCAACGGTCATTGGTGATATTTCGTCACCAGCAAAAGTCAGTGGAGCACTAATTAGAGACAAAACAAACACTGTCGTTAAATAATTAAAAATTTTTTTCATTGGATTCCCCTTTAGTTTTATATCGGTCATAGCTCAAATAACTGTAATTTTCTCTTGTATGATCAAAGGCCATATCAAGCTTAATGAATTTATTACATGTTTATACTATAGGAGAGTTTTTTTAAAAATCTAATAAATAACCTTATAAATCTTATGCAAATTGTATTATGGGTGAAAACTATCCAAATCATTTGGAAAGGTAATGGGGCCCGAATACTCTTTTTTAATAAGCTGTATTGTTTCATCGGTCCGATCAATACTACGTGCCATCATATGGGTCAACAATAAGTGTTTTACCTTGGCTCTTCCGGCAATCTTACCAATATAACTGGGCTTCATATGCAGCAATTGTGGTGTACCTGTTGCGTCTTCAGTAATGGCATTATGGGCAACCAGAATATCTGAATTTTGAGCAAGATCAGGCATGGTATGTAAACGGCCGCTCATATCGCCGGTAAAACTGATAACACAACCTGCAATGTCGACTCGATAAGCTAGAGCTGGAAATGGACCATGGTGAACTGAGACAGTTTTAATACTAAAATCTTCACTTTCATGAATAGAGCGAATATTTCGATCTTTATAAGTCCACTCAATGGTTTTTGTCTTTAATTTAAACTCACTATGAGCATCATGATTTATAAATGGAGAGAGATAGGGGTAGACTCCATGCTTTACACTGAAGAGACGTTTGACAAATTCTTCAGCGGAAAGAATAAATGTATCTCCGGATGGGCCATAAATGAACAAATCACTTCTACGTTCAGTAAAAAATCCACCTTTGATATAAGCACTTAAATCTGCACTGTGATCAACATGAAAGTGAGTAAATAAAAAAACACTGAGGTCATTGAAATTTGCTTTGCTTTGTTTGAAACGCTGTAAAGAGCCGGGGCCAGCATCAATAATGATACGTGCTTTATCATCCAGCCAAAGTAAATAACTAGAAGAAGCTCTGGTATTTAATAATTCCGGGCCACCAGTACCAAGCATTTGTAGCTTGACTCGTTCGGAGTTGCATTGTTCACCTGCATGGCTGATGTTAATTGCCATAAGGATGATAGAAAGAAGAAATAAATGAATAAGTCGTTTCATAATGTTCCTTGATAGGGCGGATTGAATCAATGAATTTAGTTTAAAAAAATGGACAATATAAATGAGTACAATGGCTGTGAAAAACATACCATTGCTTATTCTGTCCTACATTGTAGAGATCTAACTGCACAGTGAGCAAGTATCCTTGTGTGATTTTTTTACTAATTCATCGTATAATCAATGGATCATATCAAGTTATTACAGATTCAAAGCGGTTAGGCAGGAAAACATGGACAATCAGAATCAATCAGAAGAAACCACCCATTTTGGCTATGAGACCGTTAAAACGGGAGATAAGGTTGAAAAAGTAGCAGAAGTCTTTCATTCTGTTGCAAGTAAATACGACATGATGAATGATGTGATGTCCATGGGTGTACATCGGATTTGGAAGCGTCTGACCATTGAAAAGAGTGGGGTTCGACGGGGGCATCATGTACTTGATTTAGCTGGCGGCACTGGTGATCTGACCATTAAATTTTCTAAAATGGTAGGTGAAAGCGGCCAGGTGATCCTCAGTGACATTAATGACTCTATGCTTAAAGTCGGGCGTTCTCGATTGCTTGATAAAGGTATTGTTGGTAATGTGGATTATGTTCAGGGTAATGCAGAGTGCCTGCCTTTTCCTGATAATACCTTTGACTGCATTACCATTGCATTTGGCTTGCGAAATGTGACGGACAAGGATGCTGCTCTGGCTTCAATGTATCGTGTGCTAAAGCCGGGTGGACGTTTATTGATTTTAGAATTTTCAAAGCCGATTGCCCCTGGACTTAGTCCTATCTATGATTTTTATTCATTTAATATTTTGCCATTTATGGGCAAAATGATTGCTAATGACTCTGAAAGTTATCGTTATCTGGCAGAATCGATTCGTATGCACCCTGATCAGGAAACACTCAAAGATATGATGGGTAATGCGGGATTTGAACGTTGTGAGTATAACAATTTGACTGGTGGTATTGTTGCATTGCACCGTGGCTTTAAGTTTTAGTGCTCCAGGCTTAGAACTGCTAATTTTGAGCTTCAATTTTGCCTAAGTAAAAATGAATTTATGAATCAAACAAAATACTCTGAAGATATTAATCCTTTATTGATCCCTTTGCTTGCAGCCATTGAAACAGGGCTCAATCAATTATTTGCCCTTGATCCGGAAACTTTTGAGCGTTTAGGGCGTTTTAAAGGAAAAATTATCGCTTTTCACTTCACTGATGTGGAACAAACCCTTTATTTTTTTCCTGATCAGCAGGGAATTCAGGTTGTGAGTCATTATGATGACGATGCAGATACGGTCATCAGCGGTTCTATTATGGCCTTTGCTAGAATGGCTATGGCTGATGAAAAAACCAAGACAAAGGCTGTTTTCAAAGGCGATATCAGTATTGCTGGAGATATTACGTTAGGTCAACACTTTCAATCGCTATTTAAACAATTAGATATTGATTGGGAAGAGCATGTTTCTCACATTACCGGAGATGTTATTGCTCATTCTTTGGGTAATATGGCGAGAGGTTTTTTGGGCTGGAGTAAAGATGCGTTTAACTCATTATCTATGGATGTGAGTGAGTATGTACAATATGAAACGCGTGATATTGCTTCTGGACCTGAAATAAATCATTTTAATCGTCAGATTGATCAAATTCGCAGCGATGTGGATCGTGCAGAAGCACGCATTAACCGTCTTTTTAAAACAATCGATAATAAGAAGTCTGCCGAGTGAAGAGTATTACTCATTTTTTCCACCTCTTTTTCATCAGCCGAGTGCTGTTTCGTCACGGCTTAGATGAAATTCTTCTCAGCACTCACCTTTTCAGACCGCTTCATTTGGTGCGTTTTTTTTCCCCATCATTTTGGTTGAGGCATCGAACTCGTCGACCTCGTGGTGAACGAATTCGTATGGCTTTGGAAGATCTGGGGCCGATTTTTGTTAAATTTGGTCAGATTCTTTCCACTCGAAGAGATTTACTTCCTGATGATCTGGCTGAAGAATTAGCCAAACTACAAGATCAAGTACCTCCGTTTTCTGCTGATAAAGCCATTGCCATTATTGAAGAACAATTCAAACTACCCATTGATCAAGTTTTTAAAGAATTTGATCAGACACCACTGGCCTCTGCTTCAATTGCTCAAGTCCATAAAGCTACGTTACTTGATGGTCGTGAAATGGTGGTTAAAGTGGTGCGACCTGATATTGAAAAAGTCATTCGTCGAGATTTATCTCTTCTTTATGCCATTGCCGATAAAGTGGAACAATATTGGTCTGAAGGCAAACGTTTACGTCCACATGAAGTTGTGGAAGAGTTTGACAAGAATATCATTGATGAATTGGACTTACTCAGAGAGGCAGCCAATGCCTCTGAATTAAGACGTAATTTTAAAGATTCTCCTTTGCTCTATATTCCTGAAGTGGACTGGGATCATTGTAGAAAAAAAGTAATGGTCATGGAACGTATTCATGGTATGCCTGTGACCAATATGGATGAACTCAAAGCCCTGGATATTGATTTTAAACGCCTTGCGGAAATGGGTGTTGAAATATTTTTTACTCAGGTTTTTCGTGATAATTTTTTTCATGCTGATATGCATCCAGGCAATATATTTGTATCCAATACCGGTCAATACATTGCCATTGATTTTGGAATTATGGGCAGTTTGAGTACTGATGACCAACGCTATTTAGCAGAAAACTTTCTGGCTTTTTTTAATCGAGATTATTACCGCGTTGCTGAGTTACATGTGGAGTCGGGCTGGGTACCGCCTGATACTCGGATTGATGATTTTGAATCAGCTATTCGTTCAGTTTGTGAACCTATCTTTGAAAAGCCCTTACATGAGATTTCTTTTGGGCAGCTCTTATTACGCTTATTCCAGACGGCTCGCCGTTTTAATATGGAAGTGCAACCTCAACTGGTATTATTGCAAAAAACACTATTGAATATTGAGGGACTTGGTCGTCAATTATATCCTCAGTTGGATCTTTGGGATACGGCAAAGCCATTTTTGGAAAACTGGATGAAAGAGCAATTAGGTGTTCGCTCTTTTGCTAAGCAGGTTAAGCATCATGCGCCACTGTGGTTAGAGCAATTACCTGAATTTCCGGGGCAAGTTTTTGATGTTGTTCAACAGGCCCGACATGGAAAATTACGGATAAATTATCAGAGTAAAACCCTGGATAGAATTGAGAATAAAATTGAGCGTCAAAATCAAACAACTGTGCAGGCAATAATCAGTGCAGCACTGATTATTGGAGGTGCAATTCTTTATTCAGGCAATATGATTATTGAAGGCCAAGTGGTGGCAGGATTTGGACTCATTGGTGGACTTTGGGCTGCCTTTAAGTAGATTTAGCTTAAATATTGCATAACCTGGTGCAACTAATAAATGGGTAAGGTGAATAACACCTTACCCATTTTTTTTAAATCTAAAGTACGCGTTTTGCCGTATTGAGTAACTGCTCTGGATTGAATGGTTTTACCAGCCAGCCAGTTGCACCTGCAGCTTTACCTTCTGCTTTTTTGTCGGTTCCTGCTTCTGTTGTCAGCACAAGAATTGGAGTAAATTTAAAATTAGGCAGTTTTCGTAATTCTTTGGTAAACGTTAAGCCATCCATTCCAGGCATATTGACATCAGTGAAAACTAAAGCAAAACTCTGACTTTTGGCAATCGTCAATCCTTGAAGACCATCATTGGCTTCAACAACTTCATAACCTGAGCCTTTGAGAGTGAAAGAAATCATTTGTCTCATGGATGCTGAATCATCAACAACTAATATTTTTTGCGCCATTACCACTCCAACTATTTTTTCTTATTTTATTGCTCTAGATAATCGCTAAAAATATAAAAAAAATCAAGCTTGAGATTGAATTTCTAGACGAAGGTATACCCCATCGATTTGTTTTATTTTTATTGAATGAGGAAGAGGGGTATTTAGATTAATCTTTAATATGCCAGTCGATTTCCTGCAAATCCTGTTGCCTTAAAAATTGATTGATTTGAGAAAAAGGCTTGCTGCCAAAAAAACCTCGATAAGCAGATAATGGTGAAGGGTGAGGGGAACGTATTACGAAGTGACGTTTAGTATCAATGATAGCGCCTTTTTTCTGTGCGTATGCACCCCAAAGAACAAATGCAATAGGACGTGATTGATTATTCAACTCATTAATAATGGCATCTGTAAATACTTCCCATCCTTTGCCTTGATGAGAGTTTGCCTGTCCACTTTCAACTGTGAGAACGCTATTGAGTAAAAGGACACCCTGTTCAGCCCAGGACTGTAAATGGCCACTATGATTCACAATACCTAAATCGTCTTGCAATTCTTTATAAATATTAATCAATGATTTAGGTATTGGTTTGACTTCAGGTAAGACTGAAAAACATAAACCATGAGCATGGCCGGGTGTTGGATAGGGGTCTTGGCCTAAAATAACTACTTTGACATCATCTGGTGCAGTGGTATTAAGTGCGTTAAACCAGAGACTGGAGTGGGGTAAAATGACCTTTCCCTGATCTTTTTCTTTACGTAGGAAAGCTTTCAAAGAGCCCATAGCCTCTGATTCAAAAGTACTCTGGAGACGATTTTTCCAGATATTACCTAATTGAATTTCACTCATTAATTATCCCTGTGTCTGCTTTTTAAAACTCTTATTGTAAGAGAAAGTGTGACACATAGGGTAGAAATTTGTGTTAAATGATCCAGTTTAAATTCTGATCAATGTGCTGGCGTGTTTCTTCAATAGCTTCAGCTTGTTCTGAAATGATTGCAATACTGCCTTTCAGGGAAGGGTATAGAATACCGCTTAATTGACTTTCTTTTAATAAAGAGACCTTATCCACTTTCTGAGTTGGTAGTAATAATACAGTGACAACACCTTCTGATGTGTTGATAACCATATGAATTCCCGTGTGTTCACCAATAATGCAGTGTCCAAGGAAAGAGACCTTACCTATGGGGCCATTGAGTCTTCCACCATAGGAAGCCAACATGCTATCAATTCGTGTTTTAGGTACATTCATCTGAACATCCAGTGCATGGGTGTCATTTTTAACATGGTTCACCACTTCTTGTGCAAGTGCTGTGCTATTAAATGTCGTAGGCAATATCATCTGTAAACTGAGTGCAATAATAAGAGAAGCTGCAATGCTGCCACCTAACCAATTACGCCATTGCTTTTGACGTTTTTGGGTTTGATGAAGTTTATGCTGAGTAAGTTGCTGAGCAAGAATTATTCTATCAGCCAGATTTTCGGGCGTTGATATTTCAAGTGTGCTTTGGAGTGTTTTATTGAAGGCTTGTTGTTTTTCAACAAAACGATGATTATTGGGAGTCTGCTTGGCTTTTTTAAGAAATTCAGGATCTTGATTGCCTGGTTCAATGACTGCATTTTTTCGAAACTCAAGATCATCCACGTTTAGAACCCCCTAACACGACTCTGGATAGTATATTTTATGCAGATATTCTGCTTACAGCATGTGACAATTTTAGCAGATTGAGTCTTAAGGCAAGGATATATCTTGTTATGTTTCTACTAGATATTGATACCACCTATTTGATCAAGCTCTTTGCACAGTTTATACCGGAGTTGATCCCGGGCTCTGAATAGACGAGTATTGACCGTATTCAGATTCAAATTTAATACTTCTGCAATTTCACTGGTTTTAAAACCGCCAATCGTTTGCATTATTAATGGCTCACGATAATCGACATCTAAATCAAGAATCGCTTGATGAAGTTGCTGCTGCTCCATTGATTGTTCAGGACTGAGATTTATTCGATCTTCGACAACAACCTCTTCAATATCAACTAAATCAAAACTTTTTCGCTCAAAACGGCGTGCATTTTCTCGTCTCAAGATAGTAATGAGCCAACTTTTTGCCTTTTTTTCATCCTCAAGTTTATCTAAAGCTTTCCAGGCTCTTAAAAAAGTTTCCTGAACCAAATCATCCGCAATTGAATGATTGCTGCATAGCCAATAAGCAAAGCGGTAAAGATCACTGGAGTAAGCCTTAACCAAGGTTTCAAAACGTTTTTGTCTGCTTACTTCTCTATAGACCGTGGATTCAACTGTTTTCTTTCGAATCGTTATTTTTTTTATATTGAACATGCTCAGATCCATCAATTAAATGTATTGGCTTGATTTAAAGGAATTGTTCTAAAACTGTCTCATTAGTTTAAAAGAATCATTTTTGCATTGATATTTCGGAAAATACCTATTATTTAATATCGTCTATTTCGATATTGTGTCTGTTCATTATCCTTATTTGAGCTGAATAAGGGGTGAACAAAGGGCTATTTTTCTAGTTGATGATGACTAAAAAAGTTAAATTTAATTAAAATGAAATTTTTTTAATTAACATCAGGTCTAGTAAAGTAAGCCAGTCACTGGTAAATTTCACTTAGGTTTTTTCTTTTATGAAGATTAGGACCTGATTATTTTTTGAAGACAGCCAACATTGGCCTTCTTCTTTTTCCATCAAACTATTACAAGGAAATTAAAATGGGAAACACTAAAAAAACAGCTATCGTTGGTTTATTTGCTTTAGCTTTTGCTACTTTAGGCGCAACGGCTCATGCTGGGAAGCCAGGCTTTGAAAAGTGCCAGGGTATTGCTAAAGCTGGTATGAATGATTGTGGTACTAGCAAGCACGCTTGTGCTGGTATGGCAAAAACTGATGCTGATCCAGAAGAGTGGGTTTATGTTCCAGAAGGTACTTGTGCCAAGATTGCTGGAAACCAGGGCAAGAAATAAGACGGAAGGTTCTATTTCTAAGCTAGAGTGTGAGCATCAGAGTTATGTTTGATGCTCTTCTCTTGCCTTTTATGTTTTTGATTTCTACTTCTACTTTTTAAGTAGCTTGTAGCTCGTAACAAATAGCTTACCGATACACTAACTGACATTTTAAAAGCGTCATCACTATTAACTCCTAAGAATAAGAAATAATAAAATGATTAAGAAATTTTTGTTTGCACGCAGCGACATAATGCTCCATGGTTTTGATTTAGTGGTTCGTTTGTATTTGCTCAAAGTTTTTTTTCAATCAGGTATGACCAAGATTCAATCATGGCAATCCACGCTAGACCTGTTTGCTTATGAATATTCAGTTCCTTTATTACCACCAGAAGTTGCAGCGATAATGGGCACAGGAGGAGAACTTATCCTACCCGTGTTAATTTTGGTGGGGCTCATGACACGTCCAGCCGCAATTGGTTTGTTTATTTTAAATGCAGTGGCAGCTTATGCTTATGCATTGACAGACTTCTATAATTTTACCGGTATGCTGGATCACATTCTATGGGGTGTGATGATTTTGGTTTATGTGCTCTACGGACCTAGCCCACTATCAATTGATAATCTAATCTCTAAAAAAATAAATAATACTGAATAAAATATTTGCTTTATTAAGGAAGTGATACCTTCACTTCCTTACTGCCATATTTATGCTCACTATCATGGCCTCGGATAATTACCGTTTTAATATGTTCCGGCATTGTAACGGTCAATGAACGAGTAAATGGTTGTTCATTGACATGAGGATGGTG
Organism: Gammaproteobacteria bacterium; assembly: GCA_026196615.1. Lineage (GTDB taxonomy): Bacteria > Pseudomonadota > Gammaproteobacteria > GRL18 > GRL18 > GRL18. Next base: position 28,941 of record JAPHSW010000059.1, read on the forward strand.
CAATGTTCTTACGGCTAATATATTCCCTTTTGTATCCAATACTTCCCAGCGATTAGCATAATGCTCCCAACCTGTATCATCATGTTGTAATGTAACTTCAAAACGATATTGATTTTTTTTAAGAGTTTGAACATTGACCTCAATGACTTCCACTGAGTTTGAAAATGCCAGAGGAGTAAAAATGCTTAAAATAAAACAAATTAATAAAAAGCTAAAAAAACGAATTTTCATATACTCTTCCTCTGAAAATTAGAATATCATTACAGTTGTGCCTATTTATATAATATTTTTTTTAATTTCGAAAGTATAAAAAAACAGAAAAAGGAAAAAACATGCGTTGTCATGAAGTGGATTATGAAATTATTGGTCACGATATGCAGATGGTTGAGGTAGAGCTTGATCCAGGTGAAACCGTTATTGCAGAAGCTGGTGCAATGAATTATATGGAAGATGGTATTAACTTTGACACCAAAATGGGAGATGGCTCAGAGCCCGACTCAGGTTTTATGGGGCAGCTTTTCAGTGCGGGTAAACGTATGATTACTGGCGAATCTCTTTTCATGACACACTTTAGCAATGAAGGTTCAGGTAAAAAACGAGTGGCTTTTTCGGCTCCTTTTCCTGGTAGTATTATCGCTGTTGATATGATGAAAAAGGGTGGAGAAATTACTTGTCAGAAAGACTCATTTTTAGCTGCTGCTCTGGGAACAAAAATTGATATTGCCTTCAGTAAAAAACTAGGCAGAGGATTTTTTGGTGGAGAAGGTTTTATTCTGGAAAAACTACAAGGTGATGGTATGGCATTTATCCATGCGGGTGGAACAGTTGTAGAAAAACAGCTTAATAATGAAACTCTTCGTTTGGACACAGGCTGTCTGGTGGCCTTTAGCAAGGGCATTGAATATGATATTGAAATGGCTAAAGGTTTGAAAAGTATGTTTTTTGGTGGGGAAGGAATGTTTTTGGCAACACTCAAAGGCACTGGCACCGTTTGGATTCAAAGTTTGCCCTTTTCACGACTTGCCGATAGAATTATCGAACAAGCGCCTTCTCATGGTGGTAGTTCTCAGGGTGAAGGCTCAGTATTAGGTGGTATTGGTCGTTTAATTGATTAACCTCTAATAAATTAATTTTTATTCATTAACTTTCTGTTTATAAACAAGGTAAGGTATATTTTGGCTAGTGGCATTGCATCAATAGTAATAATAATTATTTCTATCATTACTTATTTTTTATTCGTTTGGTTTGTGAGAAAGTGGATGATTACACAGCAGGTTTCCTGCTTATGGCGTAGTCTTTTTCTGGCTATTTTTCTTGCACCGGGATTGTTACTCTATGGTGAGCATGCTGGTATTCCTTTACCTTCTTTTGCATGGATGTCTGTGGCAAGTAATGTTTACAATTGTGTTGAAAAATCTTTGTTCTGTTCGGTTAAACTCAACTTGCTAGTCTCTATTTTACCATTTCTTGCGACATGGATTTTTGCATTTATGATGTGCAAAGGACCAGCCAAAGAACCTGTCAATGAATAGTAATTGAGACATTGTTATCACTTATATTTTAGATAACTCTTATAATTATTTTTAAGCTTTGCCAGTTTTGGGGAAATCACTGCCTGGCAATAACGGTTGCCGGGATTAAGCTGAAAATAATTTTGGTGGTAATCTTCAGCTTCATAAAAAGTACCCAGAGGCTTAAGTTCAGTGACAATCGGATTTGGCCAGGCATCACTCATATCCAACTCTTTGATGTATTTTTCAGCTTCCTCAAATTGACTCTCAGTATGGTAAAGAATCGTGGAACGATATTGGGTGCCAGTATCAGCACCTTGACGATTTAAAGTGGTGGGATCATGGATGGTAAAGAAAACTTCCAGCAGTGTATGGAAGCTAATAACCTCTGGATCATAGGTAATCTGAATAACTTCTGCATGCCCTGTTGTGCCAGTACAGATTTGCTCATAAGTCGGGTTATCAATATGACCGTCCGCATAACCTGAAACCACTTTGCTTACACCATTGAGCTTATTTAATGTTGCCTCAACACACCAGAAGCATCCACCACCTAATGTTATTAATTCAGTCGCCATTTTATTTGTCCATGATTTTTAAGAGTTAAAATGAACTCTCTATTGAATGACAGTCTCATTGGATGAGTAGGTTATTGTCCGGTTACGGCCACCTTCTTTGGCATGATATAATGCTGTATCAGCCTGATTGAACATTAGTTCAAAGTTTGAATGACTATCCGCACAAGCGACACCGATACTGATCGTTATTTTGAGTCCTTCAATTAAATGATTTTCGATATGAGTTCTGAGTAATTCAGCTTTTTCAACTGCATCATCATTATTTGAGTTGGCCATAATAACCACAAATTCCTCACCACCATAGCGGGCGATCAGGTCTTCTGAGCGAAAGTTTGCTGTGATCAATTGACCAAATTTACTCAATACGTCATCACCTTTACTATGACCATAATTATCATTAATTTGTTTGAAATGATCAATATCCAGGACGAGTAAACTTAAGGGCGTTGAATGCCTAACGGAATGACTGAAATATTTAGGTAATAATTGCACAAGTGAGTGACGATTATAAAGACCTGTGAGTTGATCTGTCATAGCAAGCTGGAATAATTGTTCCTGTTGCATTTTTACCTGATCAAATAATTGCTTAGTCGTTACTAAATTGCTTAGTCTTGCCACTAACTCTTCTTTTACAATAGGTTTGACAATGTAGTCATTGGCTCCAATGTTTAATAATTCAATACGTCGAGTTACATCGTCAAAACCAGAAATAACTAAAATAGGCAGCTTAGAGCGATCAGGAATAATTTTTCGTATTTCACGAATAAGACCCATGCCACTGAGCGCACCTTCAACTAATAGGTCAGTGATAATAATGTCATAAGTTATAGATGACTGTTTAAACTTTTCTAATGCTTCTGCGGCACTAAAAAAATGCTCTACCGTCATTTTCATTGATTCCATCTGACGTGTCATCATTGTTGCAACTGTTTTACTATCTTCAATGAATAAGACGCTGGCATTAATTTCATTTTTCTTTGTTTGGATGGATTTTTTTAGATCTTTAGAAAGGGCATTAATGTCAGAGCGATTATAGATTTCTGTAACACCAGAGTGATAAGCATAATCAAAGGAACTATCAATTTTATTAGAAGTCAATAAAATAACGGGGATGTCTTTTGTCTTTGGAGTGGTTCGGATGAGTTGAGCAAGTTTTATTCCATCAAGACCACAGGGCAAGTGAAAAGCAGTACAAACAAAATCCATTGTTTCATTTTCAAGAGCATTAATGGCTTCATCACAATTACTGGCAATACGAACTACCAGACCTTCATTATTGAAGATTTGTGAAATCATTATTTGATGAAAGCGAGAGCTCTCAACGACAAGTACTTTCATAATGTGCTCAGGATTGAAAAATAGTATCGATTATCGTGATCTTAATATAAAGTAAACCTATACCAGACCTGGATTTGGCTAGCTATACTCTATCGATAAAAGTGATTTTTATATATAGGAGATATATGACGCTTAGTGTAGGCAATTACCTACAATCCCTGTCTATAGGTATAGCACAAAAATATGAGATACTCTGCCATTTCATTATATTTTTATTACATGTTAGCTATCATATTGAAAATATTGAATAAAAACAATTGTTTTGTTATATTGCTCTGGATTGATTTTAATTATGTGATGCAGTCCTCAAGTAAAAAATATAGTACTTTTGTTATAGATTATTAATGACAGTGCTACAAAACTGATGAAACCCCAATGCTTATTTCTGAATCGAATTCCATCTCTAAAGAAAGTCCATTTCATTGTGAAAATGAAATGGCTTATCAACAGTGGAAAAAAGACAAGCTATCTGATTACCCTAAGACAATGGCTGAGCTTGTCGTTTCTCTAAATGACCCTAAACAGTTAACGCCTTATGAAACTCAACAATTAAAGGCTATATTGCTTAAAACCAATATGGTTATTTATGATATTGCAGGTGAAGCAATTGAAGATAAATCAATTCCTGAAAAGCTAGGGCGCCAGTTGGGGATTCATAAACTGGATAAAAATGAATGTGCAGATGATGATGGTTTTACTTCTATTCAAGTAGTTGGTAACGGTTTGCATGCCATCTATATTCCTTATAGTGAGAAGGGAATTAACTGGCATACGGACGGTTACTACAATCGTTTGTCTGAACAGATCTATAGTATGATTTTACATTGTATTCGGATGGCACAAGAGGGAGGTGAAAATCAGTTATGGGACCCCGATATTGTTTATATGATGCTCAGAGATGAAAATCCAGATTTTATTCAAGCATTGATGGAACCGGATGCTATGACCATTCCAAAAAATGTTTTAGATGGAAAATTGATTCGTCCTGATCGTAGTGGCCCTGTGTTTATGATTACAGAAGAAGGCCAATTACATATGCGTTATACTGCCAGAGCGCGTAATGTCATTTGGAAGGATGATGAGTTAACACAAAAGGCCCAAAAAAAATTACGTGAAATTCTCAATAGCAATTCAGATTTTATGTTTCAGGGTAGCTTGAAGCCAGGACAAGGCCTGATTTGTAATAATGTTCTACATACTCGAACGGCCTTTAAAGATGATCCAAATAATCCAAGGTTACTTTATAGGGGACGTTACTTTGATAAAATTGTGTTTTAACAACTCTATCAATGCAGTCATTCAAAGTGTGAAGCTTTGAAAACAACTAAGTGTGGTTATGATCAAAAAGAAAATTTATATAAAGGTCATTAAACTAACCCATTAATGCATAGATTATTTGTAACTGAAGGGCAATATAATAAGTCGATGTTCTAATGAGTTTTCATCTATTATTGAAGCTTGAAATAATAGTATATGAAAACGTTAGCTTAAGGTTGCGATATTTCTATGAATGATTGGGTTACATTGATAAATAAAATTAAGGCAATTAGTCAAATTGGAAAAGCGTATTCCAAAGACCCGTTTGATACTGATAGATATGATCAGCTATCCTTGATTGCTAATGAAATGTATTCAAAAATATCAAATGAGAAATTAGAAACTATTGAAAATTTCTTCTTTCCTGATAAAGGGTATGCAACAGCGAAAGTAGATCTTAGAGCTGGTATCATTAAGGATGATAAAATTCTTTTAGTGAAAGAACGTCGGGATGGTAAATGGGCTTTACCTGGTGGATGGTCTGATGTTGGTGAAACTCCCAAAGAAGGTATCGTCAGGGAAGTTGAAGAGGAAACTGGTTTTCTTGTTAAAGTCAATAGACTAATCTCTATTCGTGATCAAAGTATTGGTGAGTATAGTCCTAGATATCCTGTTCACGTATATAAAATTTTTTTTCTATGTGACATTGTGGATGGAACAGCGAAAAATAATATTGAAATCTCAGATGTTTCTTTTTTCCCGTTTGATTCACTCCCCGAGTTGTCTGTAGGAACTACTTTAAATAGAGATATTCATGATATTAAAGAATACTATAATAATTCTATGAAGTTACCTATATGTGAATAGGTTAACAAAGATTTTTCAGTTAACACAAAAAATTGTGTTAACTGAAAAATGAGATTATATTCCTTAAAATACGAGTCTATGAGAGTACACATAACTGGAAATGCAGGAAGTGGTAAAACAACTTTAGCTAAAGAGCTAGGGGAGATTCTTCAATTAGATGTTTACGGGTTGGATAAAGTTGTTTGGATGCCAAATTGGAGGAAAACTCCATCTGATAAAAGAAAACAACTTGAGCAAGAGTTGGTTGATAAATCAGAGTGGGTAATTGAAGGAGTTTCTTCGATTGCGCGCCAAACATCTGATTTAATTATTTTCTTAGATTATCCACGTCATATCTGTTTAATTCGATGCATCAAAAGGAATTGGAAGTATCTATTTACATCAAGACCAGAGCTACCCAATAATTGTCCTGAAATTAAAATAATTCCACAACTGCTAAAAATAATTTGGCAGTTCCCTATAGTAGCAAAGCCTATTATTGTTAAGGAATTAGATAGTCATAAGCATTTCGTAACAGTAACTAATACTTATGAACTAAATGAACTTATTAATGGGATAAGGTCATTCCCAATGGATGTGTCTTCCTGAATTGTCTTTTACAAAATAAGGAGTGGTCGGTTTAAATTAGCTTTATTGATACATGGTATTAGATGTTATTACTCAACTATACTTAGACTTAAGCTGCACTATTACCACTTAGCCGTTGTGTAATATTTTTCTAATCGACGAATCTTTGTGTTAATTTCAGCAATCTCTTGTGAGTTAGTGTTTTCTTTACTGGCTTCACAATGTGCATAAACATCAGTTTGACGAGCCTGTAGATTATCTTCAGCTTTTAGTACTTTACGCATAATGATACTTGCTTGTACGCATTCTTCAGGATTATCGTATACTTTTTCCATTTGATGGCGAAACTCAAGATCTGATCCGTTTGTTATCCCCGAAACAACAAGAAATAATATGACTTTCATTAGCACTGCTCCCAAGGCAGGTTATGATAGCGCCAACCACCGAGAGTGCTTCGTTGATGGTTTTCATCTAGATCGCCTTCAAAGCCTTCATCAATATTAAAAACATTACATAGCCCAGAATCTATTAAAAGTTGCCCTGCTTCAAATGAACGTTTACCACTGCGACAAATTAAAATGATATCAGGATGTTCTTCATCTTCACCACAGACACCGCCAAGCACTAATTTACGTATTTCGGTGACAAAATTTGGATTAATATCCCAGTCGGGTTCATCAATCCAGGCAATATGTATAGCACCTTTGGGATGACCGACAAAAAGAAATTCCATTGACGAACGGACATCAATTAAAAGATATTTTGGATTTTCACTGAGCATTTTAAATGCTTCATTGGGTGAGATGGATATAGGGGTTACTTTATTCATGAAATAATAGATCTCTTATTGACTCAGTTGATTTAATAATAACCTTGTTATATTTCTGAAAAATCAGTTAAATTTATTGGGAATATTTTCATTATGAACACATATGGCTCAACGGGTTGTTCTAAAATAATAGGTAATTTAAAATATATTATAGGTAACTTTCACGAAAACTTATAGATAAAAGCAAGGAAATAATGATGGTTGGCAGACGCAAAGACAAAAAGAAAAAAATGGATACTGGTAAACTGGATGCCATTGTTAAAAAAGTTCATAGTGATGCAAATGAGAGAGAAAAAGGTTATCGCGAACAATCTTTAAATATTCACCCATGGGTTTGTGGACGTTGTGGTAAGGAATTTACCAGAGAAAACCTGCAATTATTGACAGTACACCATATTGATCATAATCATAACAATAATCCTCCAGATGGCAGTAATTGGGAAAATTTATGCATCTATTGTCATGATAATGAGCACCAGAAAATGAATGAATTTGAAGCTTATGGTGATGTGAATGCTGGTGCTCAATCAGAAGCAGCAACACATAATCCATTTGCTAATCTGAAATCTATGATAAATAAGGATGATGAATAAGCATAAAACATTTTTATTTCACCCTATTCATGATCAATTTCATTTGAATTACCTGTAATTAGCGATTAAGGTGCGTCTGGGTTAAAATACGGTCTTCTTTTTAGTAGTTATGAGACAGAAGTAAGGAATGCTGTATGAGTAAACCATTGGATCAAAAATCCTCTAATAACGATGAAGTCGCTTATCCACCACCTCAACGTGTCAGCTTTGCTGAGCATGAACAGCGCTTGCCATGGCTCAGTATCTTAATGGACGCCTATTTGATTACTGATCAGGGAATCAGTGAATCTATTAAACGAGAAGAAAAACAAGGTAAAAAACTGGCTTGTGCTAGAGGTTGTGCCACTTGTTGCAAGTCGCATGAAACGATTCCTGTATACCCTTTAGAATTAATGGGCATGTCATGGTATGTGATTGAAGTCATTGAAGGTGAATTGCGTGAGAAATTGAAGGCTCAATTAAGAAATCTTGAGTCACTGCAGTCCTGTCCTTTTTTGATTGATAATGCCTGTTCATTGCATGCTGTTCGACCTATGGCCTGCCGTAGTTTTAATGTGTTTAATAAGCAATGTATTGATGGTGAAGATGCATACTATACTCGACGTGATGATGTGTTAACTCCAATACAGAAATACAATGATGATGCATTTGATGTGATGTTACCTTTTTATGGAATTAAAAATAAAGCAGAACGCCGCAAGATGATCAAAACGGGTGGAATGCATCAGATGGCAAAAGTTATGCGAGACCTAAACTGGTCATCTTTGCCTGATAAAATGGATGCGTTTGAGAAATAAGTTAAGGTGATGTTCGAAAGTGGTGCTTTTAAGTCAGAGAGTGGTATGGTGTCCTTGACCTGACAGGGGACGCTCCAAGCACGTCCATGTGTCGCTTATCCTCGGCATCCATGCCTCGAAATACCTCTGTCAAGCCAAGGACACCATACCACCCTCTTAATAGAATCACGTTTCTCACTGGAGGTAGAAGAGCAAAGCAAAAGAAAAATCAACAGCAAGATTATTCGAAATTAGGCTTTGTTTTTTCTTATCTTTTGATTTTCCCCTCACTAGTGAAGGAATGACGTAGAAGTGATTTGAAGTACTGTGGTAGTTTAAGGGGCTTTCGAGCCATGGATGGCGAGGTTGAGCGACACACGGATGTGCTTGAAGCGCCCCCCTAAACTACCACAGTACTCCAAAGCACGTTTTAAATACCACAATTCCTGAACGATCAATCCCAGTATTCTGTCTTAATCGGATTACCTAAATCCGCATCAATAAGACGTTGCCTGACTTCTAATAGCTTCTCAATTAATGCCGGTTCTGTTTTTTCATAAGACTCTGCATCAGGCACCCGTCGTACTACAACACCTAATAATTCCGTGATGGCATTACCAATCGAATTTTGGCTAATTGTCACAATCAATTTGCCTTGTTCATTACGATAAATCAGTTGCTTGAAGGCGGGCTGCCAACGAATGGAGTTGGCATATTTTGCATCATGCACACACATGTCGCGTACTTTTTTGGCGCTGGCTAAAAAGTCATTATCAAACAGTAAAGTATTTTCAATTTGATCGGGGAAATATGTCTTTGGTGGAATAGGAGCATTTCGTGTTGAAACCTGACTGAAAAAGGTGCGATAGAAATCCAGAAAGCCTTTGAGGATCAAATCATATTCTTTCCAGAAATGGGTACTTTTTAGCATATCAACACCACCCTGGATTTCCCAACTAGGTAAACCCTGAGGATAGCCTGTTAGAGAGAGCTGTGAAGCTTTTCCTTCAATAGGTTTTAGGATCTGTAGGTCAAGCGACTCAAAGAAAGTACGATAGACATGGCGCATATGGGCCTGAAACAAACTGTTTTGGCCTCCATCTGTCAAATTAGGATTTTTAGGATCGGCATTTTCTGCATTTCGCAATTGATCCATATTAAATACAATAAAGTGATTGTGTAGCATACGAATGCTGGGTACACCAGGAGCGGTTAAAGGCCAGGTGGCATCCAGACTGGCTTCACCTGCTAAAACTAATGCATCATTCGGATCAGGGTATTTTTCCAGCATGTACTCAATCATGATTTGGTTCATCCGATTCCAAACGGTTTTGGTTTGTTCCGGAAGCTGTGTTCGGCGTACAGGACGGCCTAAAGGATTAAGAATACACTCAGAGGAATTAAAGATAATAGAGGTATCAAATTCATTACTATGACCTAATGCTTTTCGATACATTAGGAGGTGTTCAGGGTTTTGGAGCAGGCCGTTATTTTGAGTGAGATCCTGAAGATTTTCAGTACTATTAAAAAACTCGTTGGGCTTCATGCCCTCTGGCACATCCAGGGGAATAGGACGAAATGGGGTAATGATCTCTTTTGGGCCTGACTTCATGCGTTTTCCTTGAACAAATTATGGAACAGACATATTAACATTTTCTTATTTAATATGTCTTGATGTTTGTCATAAAACGAAATATGTCTGCTTTGATCTCAGTGTGTGACTTGCCTTTTAAGTAACATTGGCTTATCTGTTACTTATGTTCTAATTTGTTTTGAGCCTTGGATGCTGCAATAGCAATATTTTTTTCAATAACACTGGAAAGGTTGGTTGGATCGAATTTAGGTACATAGTCATCAGCCCCTACATTTTTACCTAAACTCTGGTTAGAATCTGCGGAAAGTGATGAATGCATTATGACGGGAATATCATTGAAGCGTCCATCGGCTTTGATTTTTTTAGTTAACACAAAACCATCCATTTCAGGCATTTCAACATCGGTCAAAATGAGCTGTATGAAGTTGGCAACAGGCTGTTTGGCGTTGTCTGCTCTATCAGCAATTTCCTTTAGCTTTTCCCAGGCTTCAAGACCATTATTGGCACTCACATGAGTGAACCCCATATGATCTAAGGTTCGTGAAATTTGTTTGCGAGCAACTAAAGAGTCGTCAGCATAAAAGATTGTGACTTCGCGACTTTCAGACGCTTCAACATCACTAAACCAGCTGTCTTTAGAAGTGTCTTGAGCTGTATCTGCAAGGACTTTTTCAACGTCCATAATCATAACAATACGGCCATCTTCAAGCTCTGTGACGGCAGTGACAACGCCTCCCATTTGCTCGGAAAGCATCTCAGGCGGTGTTTTAACTGTATTCCAGTCAAGACGCAATATTGTATCTACAGAGTGAACCATATAACCCTGCATCATATTATTATATTCAGTGACAATCATGATTTGTGGTGGCTCATCAATTTGTAAACCACAAAATTTGGCCAGGTTAACCACTGGAATTAAATGACCTCGAAGACTGATCATACCTTCAACGGAAGCTGGCATATCTGGTGCTTGAGTTATTTCCGGTATAGACATGACCTCACGTACTTTGAATACATTAATGCCAAAGACTTCTTCACGGCCAGTGTTGGAGTCATGTCCCAGACTGAATAATAATAGTTCTAGACGATTTGTACCTGCCAGATTTGTTCGTTCATCTACAGATTGGATAAAATTGGTCATAACTTACTCGAATTCTTTATTAAAAATAGAAATAACAGCCGTTTTAGTTGTCTATATCAACTTGCATTAATTTTTTTATCGGCAAGAAGATAAATTTGTTTAATTTTGTAAAATCTTGGTACTGATTAGTGGAGTATAGTTGAAAGTAAGTAATATTCCAGATGAGAGTTACTTCATTTGACTAATTTTTTTTAAGTAGCTTTGTAATTGCTGAAATATCGAGGTTTTCTTCTAAAGTGTCGGCTAATAAGTTGATACCTTGTTCCTGAAATTCTCTATAATCATATTGCTGTTGAGTGGTTAAACCTGCCCAGCTTAATAAATGATTACAAGCCTGAGGATGATCAAAAATACCATGTAGATAAGTGGAAATAATTTGTTCGTCAGCAGAAATAGCACCATCCATTTCATCTTGATGTAGAGGATTTTGAATCAAAAGTAAGGCTGATTCTTTGTTGTCATATTGAGTTGAGCCTGCATGAATTTCATAGCCTGTTATATGAATATCAGGATGAGATTGGAAACAAGCCTGAACTTGCTTGAGTTTTTTTTCTGCCTCTAACGTTGTTTCATAGTTAAAATAACCCAGTCCATTACTGCTGCCAGGTGTGCCTTCAAGACCTAAAGGGTCGTGAATTTTGTTCCCTAAAATCTGTAATCCACCACAAATACCCATGAGTTTTCCACCATATCTAAGGTGTTTTTTTATGGCAATATCCCAGGCATTTTCCTTTAGCCATTGGAGATCTGGACGGACACTTTTACTACCAGGAATAATAATAAGATCCGCAGGGGGAATGGCTTGTCCCTCTCGAATAAAACAAAGCTCAACCTGTGGATGCAAACGTAAGGCATCAAAATCAGTGTGATTGGCAATACGAGGGAGTACGGGAACAATAATTTTTATGGTTTCAGTGCTTAATTTGTCATTGTTGAAGTGTGCCTGATATGAGATGGCGTCTTCTGCTTCGATGTATAAATTGTGTAAATAAGGTAATACGCCCAGAACAGGGGTTTGTGTTGTCTCCTCAAGCCACTGATTTCCAGGCTCAAGCAGTGAAATATCACCACGAAATTTATTAATAATATACCCTTTGATACGTTGTTGCTCTGAAGATGACAATAATTTTAAGGTGCCATATAGATGGGCAAATACCCCACCTTTATCAATGTCTGAAACAAGTAACACAGGACAATCAACGGCTTCGGCGAAGCCCATATTGGCAATATCATTTTCGCGTAAATTAATTTCTGCAGGACTACCAGCTCCCTCAACAATAATTAAATCATATTGCTGGCATAAGCGCTGATGAGATTGAAGAACATAAGACATTGCTGTTTTTTTATAGGCATGATAAGAGGTGGCATCCATTTGTGTCATGGCTTTACCATGAATTATAACTTGAGCACCTGTATCTGAATTGGGTTTGAGTAAAATAGGATTCATATCGGTGTGAGGCTCAAGATTGCAGGCCTGAGCCTGAACGGCTTGTGCGCGACCTATTTCACCGCCATCAAGAGTAACAGCACTATTAAGAGCCATATTCTGTGGTTTAAAGGGAGCAACACGATAACCTTGTCGATAAAAAAGTCGACACAAGCCTGCGACCAGCACACTTTTACCAGCATCAGAGGTTGTTCCCTGAATCATTAGGGTGACAGCCTGTTTCTTATTGTTTTGCATGTTAGAATAGATCCGTCATTTCTCAACACAATTTCTTATTCTTATAAGACTTTAGCGCTCTTAGTTATAAAAAAGAGGAAAGGGAATGATAAATAAAAAGTTGATATATAAAGGTTAAAAATGCTTATTGTACTATTATGCGCTTTGCTTCTCGATTATTTTTTTGGTGAGCCAGTGAAATATCATCCATTGGTCGCTTTTGGTCAATTGGCTAACTGGTTAGAGGAGCGTCTGAATGAAACATTAATTAATATCCATTCGGAATCAAAAGTTGAATTCAGTTCAGAATTTATTATAGAAGCGACTAATGACTCAGGCTCAAGCAGTACAAAAGCATCAAATCAGAATCGTCTCAATGGCTTGATTGCAGTGTTAATTTGTATAATGCCTGCAGGTTGGCTGACTTATGCTGTGGTAGATGAGGGAATTATTGGTTTTGTACTTGAAGTAATAATTCTCTATTTTGCGATAGGTCTCAGTAGTCTTAAACAGCATGCTCAAGAGGTATTAATCCCCTTAGTTGAACGTCAATATGAACAGGCCCGTCAGGCTCTATCAAAGATTGTTAGTCGGGATACAGAGGATATGGATGAAGAAGGAATTTGTCGTGCAGCAACGGAATCTGTTCTGGAAAATGGAAATGATGCTGTTTTTGCAACGATTTTCTGGTTTGCTGTTGCTGGTGCACCTGGTGTTGTTATCTTTCGATTAACCAATACACTGGATGCAATGTGGGGTTATAAAACAGAACGTTTTAATAGTTTTGGTTTTTTTGCTGCAAAATTTGATGATATTTTAAATTACATTCCTGCCCGCCTGACAGCAGTGACTTATGCTTTGATGGGGAATTGGAAAAATGCTATGCAGTGCTGGACAATTCAAGGTTCATTATGGGAAAGCCCAAATTCTGGTGTGGTCATGGCGGCAGGGGCAGGAGCGCTGGATGTACAATTGGGTGGTGCGGATCAGTACCATGGAGAGTACAAAGAACGTCCTGATTTAGGCTGTGGACAAAAGGCAAAACCTGAAGTGATTCAGCAAGCCTGTGACTTGCTTGATCGATCAACAATTGTCTGGGTTGTTATCATTGCACTGATTACTATACCCAGCTGGATATAGTAATGATTGGTTGTAATCATTGTGTGTAATTAATGATATGAATACACATGTGCCGGTACTACCAAAACATGGTGGTCGTTTAAATGATGCCATAAAAAAGTATGCCAACAAAAATGGTTGTCCTGATAAGGAATACTGGCTTGATTTATCGACTGGTATTAATCCAAATGGCTGGCCAGTACCTGTGTTACCAGGTAGTATTTATAATCGTCTTCCTGAAAATGATGATGGGCTTATTGAAGTTGCACTGGCTTATTATCAAGCGAAAAATATCCTTCCAGTTTCAGGCTCTCAAGAAGCGATACAATTGTTGCCAGTGATCTTTGAACAGTACAATCTGTTCCAACGTCAGTTATTACAAAGTCAGTCGTTTCAAAAAAAATTATCACGCAATGATCGATGTTCAAAAAAAGCAACGGTAGGTATTGTGAGTCCCTGCTATGCAGAGCATGAATTTCAATGGAAGAAGAATCATTTTTCTGTATGTCATTTAACAACTGAAAACGTAGATGATGTATTAGATGAACTGGATGTATTGGTTTTAATCAATCCTAATAACCCAACGGGAGAGTTCATTGAAACGGAGATTATAAAACGATGGCAGATTCGATTGAATCATAAAAAAAGAGAGACTCAGGGCTATTTAATTATTGATGAAGCTTTTATGGATAGCACGCCAGATAGCGGTATGCCTGATATATCCACTATGGATAACTTAATTGTTTTACGATCCGTTGGAAAATTTTTTGGTTTGGCTGGTGTACGTTGTGGTTTTGTAATTGCTCATCCGAGAATATTATCACTATTGAAATATCATCAGGGACCATGGTCAGTGAGTGGCCCCACTCGCTGGATTGTAAAAAAAGCATTATGTGATAAAAGTTGGATTGAGAAGAATAAACTTTATTTAAGAAAATCATCAATGCGATTAAAAACGTTATTGGAAAAGTATCTTATAAATGATCAGCAATACGATATGATTTCAGGCACGGTATTATTTATAACAATTTATATTAATAATGCATCAATGATTTTTGAGCAATTAGCACAACAAGGCATATTGGTTCGTTTACTGGATAAAAGTTGCCAGTGCCATTCTTGTCTATTGCAATATAAAAGTATTAAAGCTCAGCATAAAGGGTTACGCTTTGGACTACCTGCCAATGAAAATCAGTGGCAATGTTTAGAAACTGTTCTAAAAAATATTACTGCTTATAAAGAAGAGTCAACAACAAAAGATAGAATTTCAACAGAGTGAAATATTAAGAATGTGAACTGTATATAATAGTTGTGTCATTCATATATTTCAAAAGTTGGCGAACAGTCAGGGATATTAAAAAGGCATTATCTTTCTTTTCTAAAGAGTGTTCAAATAAGTTAAAGGATTTTTGAGCTTTGGCTAAAAGCAATTTCACTTCTTCAGTATTTCCCTCGTACTGATTAAGATAGGACATACTTGTTGAAAAAGCTTTACGTGCTTGTGCTAGTTCATTTAGATAATATTGATCTTCAAATCCCCAATTCTGTAGTAAATAAAATAGTTCAATTCGTTGACTGAGCATGCGTTGACGACCTGAAATATTAACTATTTTTCCAACAGTTTTATTAGAAACAGCCTCTAAATTCATAACGATTTTGTGAGAAATTTTAAGTAACTTTTCATTCATTCTTATTAATTCAGGAATATTTTCTTTGCTTGAAGAACTAAGAATTAATGTTTTATATTTGGGCCAAATTTGATTGATTTTGATCAGTGATGATTGGACACCAGAGATTTGATGATAATCCACTAGAAACTCAAGACCTTCTTCATATTCAGCAAGTGCCTTTTGCATTTTTTCTTCAGGTTGATTGTAGAACTGATCCTGTCCAATCTGACAATAAAATTTGAGGATTTTTTGCGTTAACATTCGCTGTAATCCAGCGCGGTTAATGGCTGTGTTGAGTTTTAAATCAGTTGTACTTGCTTCGGCAAAGACTTTGTCAGGGAAAATAAGGCTTGAACTCAAAATAAGAAGGGTGAGTAATAGAAAAGCACTGATATTAGGAAAAAATAAGTGGAATCTATGATTAATCATTATTAGCTAGCTACCTGAAAGTTAATAAGACCGCTAAAGTTCCATTTATCACGTCTTAAGTAAATAAGTGTAATTTAATTTAAGGAGCAGTTTATCATGATTCAGTATTTTTGCATATACTAATATGGTTGTTTTTCTATATTGCTAATATCCCTGATTATTATGAGCGACGCCATTGATGAAATTTTTCTAGCCAGTGTAAAGCTTTTTCAGGTTTATGGGCTTGTTTCCATTGACCTGCAACGTATTTATTGGCCTCGGCTAGAGTTGGGTAAATATGAATAGTGGAAAGAATTTTATTCAAGCCAATATTATGACGCATAGCCATCACATATTCGGTAATCAAATCTCCAGCATGCTCACCAACAATGGTCACGCCGAGTATTTTATCTTTTCCTGGAACTGTCAGAACTTTAATGAAACCATGAGCTTCTTCATCAGCAATAGCTCTATCCAGATCATCTATACCAAATTGACTGACTTCATAAACAATATTTTGCTCATTTGCTTCCAGTTCGTTTAAGCCTACCCGAGCTACTTCCGGATCGGTAAATGTTGCCCATGGAATCACAGAATAATCGACTTTAAAAGCTCTTAATCCACGAAATAAGCCATTAACAGAAGCATACCAGGCCTGATGCGCTGCTGTGTGTGTGAATTGATAAGGTCCTGCAACATCACCACATGCGTAAATATTGGGGAATTTGGTCTGTAAAAATTCATTGACTTCAATGGTCTTTTGTCTTGTTAATGGAATGTCTAAATTTTCCAAACCAAAGCCACTGACATTGGCTGAACGTCCTAAAGCAATGAGGACTTCATCAAAAACAATTGAGATATTATCACCTTCTGCATTAGTACAAATAAGGGTCTTATTACCATCTACTATTTCAAATTTTTGTGCTTGATGTTGCAGTCGTAAGTCGATGCCTTCCTCTATAAAACGAGTTTGAACAATTTCTGAGACTTCAGGATCTTCTCGCTTCATTAAGCGAGTATTACGTTCAACATGAGTGACCTGACTGCCTAGGCGAGCAAAACTCTGAGCTAATTCACACCCAATAGGTCCTCCCCCCAGAATTAAAAAACGTTTTGGTAATGACTCTAACTCCCAAAGGTTATCTGAAGTTAAATAACCAACGTCTTCAATACCTTCTATCGATGGGACAAAAGGACGGGCGCCTGTGGCGATAACAATGTTTTTCGTTGTCAATGTCTGTCCATTGACTTCAACGGTATAGGGTGAAGTAATTGTTGCTTCACCTTGTATGCATTCAACTCCAAGTTCTGTATAGCGTTCAATGGAATCATGGGGTTCGACTTTGCTGATGACTCGTTTAATACGTTGCATGATTTCTTTAAATTCAAATTGAGTTTCTGTTTTTTGAAACCCCAATTCTTCAGCACGGGCTACATGAGACTTGAATTTGGCAGAACGGATAAGTGCTTTTGATGGTACACAGCCAGTATTAAGACAATCACCACCCATTTTGTGTTTTTCAATTAAAGTTACTTTTGCTTTAACGGCAGCGGCAATGTATGAGGTAACCAAACCTGCAGCACCAGCACCTATAACGACCATATTGCGATCAAACTTTTCGGGTTTTTTGAATCCTTTATAGACTTGATTGGCTTTTAGTACATTGATTGTTTTTTTAGCAATAAGAGGAAAAATTCCCAGTAAAGTAAATGAGATAATGAGTGGTAGAGATAAAATACCAGAAGCCGATTCAAGTTGTCCAAGTTGTGTTCCGGCATTAATATAAACTGCAGTCCCAGCCAACATGCCTAGTTGGCTGACCCAATAAAAGGTCCATGTTTTAATAGGAGTGAGTGCCATGACTAAATTGATCATAAAAAATGGAAATGCGGGAACCAATCTTAGAGTAAAAAGATAAAAAGCGCCTTCTTTTTCAATGCCAGAATTAATTCGTGATAGATAGTGTCCAAATCTATTTTGTACACTATCACGTAAGATAAAACGAGACACAAGAAAAGCTAATGTTGCACCAATACTACTGGCAAAAGAAATCAAAATCAGTCCCCAAACAAAACCAAAAATAGCACCGCCCATCAAGGTTAGTATGGTTGCGCCAGGAACTGATAATGCTACAGAAATGACATAAATAATAAAGAAACTCACTGAAACAAGAATAGGGTTGTCCTGATAATAATCATTAAAAATCAGCTGGTTTTCTTTTAAATAGGTAAAACTAAGGTAGTGAGATAAGTCAAATGCAAAAAAAGCAACAATGGCTGAAAGTACTAGAGCAAGAACAAAAAATTTCTTTGAGCTAAGGGCTGAAGTCTTCTTTGGTGTGGTAGCAGATGATTTAGCTGAGGACATGTCGTATTTTCTCGTTCAAACTCCCTTCAAAAAGAGAGTTATGTAATAATATTTATCGTTATAGAGAAGTTTAGCGACTATTATGGATGAAATGTAGCGGTAATACTACAGCCCTGATTTACGGTAATTACCTATCTTTTCGCAAAAGTTTTTTCTCAAATGCAGGTGCATTTCTATCGACATCCTGAGCTTTTTCATTTGTGACCCAATTAATAATGCGACCATCTGGATTATTGAGTTGTACCTCGTCGCAAGTATTAAGACATTGACCACATTGTGTGCAGGTAAATTTTGCTCGTTTGATACTCCGAGTATGCAGTCGCATAGGACAAGCTCGATCACATTCTCGATCACAGGATTGGCATGAATGTGCTCTGGATTTATCAAAACTGACCACCATCGCTTTACTATTAGCCATCCAGATCAGACTTTGAAATACTCCCACGGCACAGCCAAATTTGCAAAACAGATGTCGAGCAAAAAAGAAATCAATAGTAAAAATGGTGGTCGCTGCAATAAGAAAACGAGTTGAACCTGCTCCCAGTTCAAAGTTAAGTAAACCAGGAATTAACTCTTTAGGAGGTAATAAATAACTCAACAAACTAAATGCCCAGACAAAGGCCATTAGTGCACAGGAAAAAAAAACTAACAACCAGGGCAGAACGCCTTTTGATTTTTTACTGGCCTTTTCCCAGAGAGTAACTCGATTGAGGTGTTTGAGCATCATATCGTTAAATATTTCTACAATAGAAAAATGAGGGCAAAGCCAGCCACAATAAATACGACCCATTTTCCAGATAATAAGGGCGATAATGACAATAAAGCTTAAAACAGGTAGAAAGGCATGAGTGAGCAAAGTGATGGAAGCAGAAGCTGCATCACCATGTCCTTGTTGGAAAGAATCCAGACCCAGGGTCCAGGGTTGACCAAATATTATAAAATGTCCTAGAGTGAGATCGAGTCGAAAAATATCTAAAAAAGGAGCAAAAATAAAGAGCAGAAAAAAACTAGTACGTGTAAACATACGGATTTTTTCTCGCCTGGGCTTTTGATAAAAATTCATAGTGATTAATATTTTTCTAAGACTTATGCATAAAGTGGTATAAGGTTAGTTGATATTGAAATGAGTTTCATTATTTTAAATCAAGAAGCTTTAATCAATAATGTCTGTTCGAGTACTTTCAATAAAAGATAAAACATCCTCTGTCTCATTTTCGGGTAACTGGAAATGAGTTAAAGTTTCTTTTAAATGACTGATAAAAAGAGTCCAGTCGCTTTCAGTAATTCCCATTCCTCGATGAGAGGTTTTATTATCACGTCCGGTATAGAGCATTGGACCGCCAGCATTTGCACAGAGATAGTCAATCAGTAATTGTTTCTCGCGATTAATGCCATCCTCGCCTCTATTCTCCCAGAATCGTCCCAATTGTTTATCTGACATAAGACGAGATATTAGTTCATTTACAACAGCTGAAATTGCATCATACCCACCCAGGCGAGTATAGAGTGTATTTGAAGTAGTCATATTTTTCTCCGAGTGTTGTTTTAAATTAGTACTTGGTGAGTATAAAGACTAAGAGAACAATAATTGTGACAGAGGAGTGTTTTATTTGTGATTTTTTTGTGACAAAACATCAGGGCTAACAAGCATATAGCCAATGCCTGTGATGGTTTTTATGGTGAGGTCTGGGAGCTTATTTCGAAGACGACGCAATAAAGAGCGTAATGAAGATTCACCCACTATCACATTTTCCCAGACATGCTTTTCAATGGTCAAATATTGAGTGGGATGATCGCAGTTAATCATTAATATTTCTAAAAGTTTGAGTTCTTTTTTTGTCAGTAAAACTGTTTGTCCATTTTTTGTTAAAGTAAGCAGTGAGTGGTTAAATTCGTAATTTGAACCAAGCAAAGTATTCTTATCAAGAACTAATAAACGCTCTTTGTATCGATTCAGTTCAGTTTCAACTTGTTTATGTTTAATATTATTTTGATAAGCCTGTATTAAATTACCACAACTCATAAGAAATGGCTGTAGTGACTCAGCGAGTGCTTTATGATATCCATTTTTTCTATTGGCAACACCAACAATACCCAATAATTTCCCACCGCCATAAAAAGGAATACCCATAAATGCATTAAGAGGTGGATGACCTTCAGGTAAGCCGAAACGTCTAGAGTCAGTGTTAGGGTTATTTGAAATAACCAGTTGACCAGTTTTTATAACAGAGCCATAAAGAGAATCAATTTTTGAAAAAATCATTCCCTTTTTCTTTGTTTCCTCATAAAGACGTCTTGTTTTTTCACTCCATGCAATATTGGTGGTGGCATAGCTTTTAATATAAGGTTTGTTCTCATCGGTATAAAATATTTCACCAATAAAACCATATTCGCTTTCTGTGATTTCAAGTAATACGTCAAGAAGACCATTAAACAAAATATAGGGATCGGTCTCAGTGATATATTGTGAAAGTACTGTCGTAATAGCATTGAGCAATAATTTTTCAGGGATTTGTTGCTCAGATTGATTCATATTTGATGATATTCGTTGGGATTAGATGTTTACTTAAGAACAGATTTATTTATAAGTTTAGTTAATTTGATGTGGATCAGTATACATTAGCTTAAATAAATTGGCATTATTTCATATCAAGATATTTTTACTCTACAAATTCATGATTTGTAATAATAATGATCAAATTTGTATTAGATTAAAATAAGGGAGTAATTTATATAATGAAAATTTATACTTCATCTAATTGCACTATGATGTCATTAAGTGTTTCCAAAGCAGTATTGAAATCAAACTGACTGATTTGATCGTATAATTCTCTGAGTTGAACTGATATTTTTTTATTGCTTGTTCCTGATTTTAAAAATGTCACTTCTTTGGTTTCAATATAATCACCTGTTTGTATTTTTTCAGCTAAAGGCTGAAGTAAGTCAAGAAGCTGTTTGTTATTTAATTCTATTGGCTTGTCAGTAAGTGTTGTTGAAGAAGAGTGTTCGTTCATATATTGCATCATAGCGACTTTTAACTGTTCACATATACTGACCAGTTTAGACATGTTGTGAGGTATTAGTTCTAGTTTATGTAATTTTACATCTGATTCTATTTGCGCTGCTAGATGCTGTAATTTTAATGCCCCAAGATTGGCAGCAACACCTTTTATGGTATGTGCAGCACGTCTGATTTCATCATCATCATTATCTTTATTAACGGCTTCTTGTAATTCATCCAGACGAATGGGTATATCATTAAGAAATAATTCAATTAATGGTAAAAGACGCTCTGCTTGACCTCCAACTCTTGTTAAAGCCGCTTTAGTATCCCAGTTCTTTGACTTTTCTGAAGAGATATTAGTGGTCTTTTTAGAATTTTTTGTCTGAACTTGTTCTTTCTGTTTATTTTGGGTAAGAAAGTCATTATTGTGGTTGATGATGTTTTCA
>JAPHSW010000045.1 GCA_026196615.1 Gammaproteobacteria bacterium
AGTTGCTTTCTTCGGGCATCCTGGTTAGTTCTGAACCAAAGTCTGTTTCATTTGTTCATCTGACATTTATGGAATTCTACGCTGCAAGGCGGCTAGTGGAGACTCCTAGAAAGCTTGCATCGTTACTTGTTGAAGTTGGGCCAATTGTTAAAGAAACGATGCTATTTGCAGCGGGCCTTATACTTGATGTAGCTCCTCTCGTAGAATTAGCGGTTGACCGTCGCGAACTGATACTTGCCGCAAACTGTCTACGTGAAGGTCGAACGGAAAATAGAATTTTAGAAGCTTATGTTTTAGACCAGCTTCAACGGGAATTAGGCTCCGAATTAATAAAGAAATTAGCAGGCGGTGTTATTGATGAGAAACGGCCGCAACCGGAAAGTATCCATACCAAGCTTCGCAGGCAACTGTCTGAATTACGTAATAGCAATTTACC
The DNA here is from genome assembly GCA_026196615.1 of Gammaproteobacteria bacterium. Lineage (GTDB taxonomy): Bacteria > Pseudomonadota > Gammaproteobacteria > GRL18 > GRL18 > GRL18. The sequence goes on from JAPHSW010000045.1 coordinate 437, forward strand.
ATCCCATGAAAAGGGAAAGCGGTTTGAGGAATTCGCCAAACGCTTTTTTAAGCAATCTTTCAATGTCATTGATGTAAACAGAAACACTGAAAACGGCGAGATTGACCTCATTTTGGAAAATAAAGGTACAGATCCATTTTGGACTGAATGGGGTGGAGATATATTTGTAGAGTGCAAGAACTGGAGCGTAAATCGTCCTCTCAAGGAGACAGCCACATTCTCTAACAAAGTACGTATGTCGCGAGGAAAACTCGGTTTCTTTGTTTCCGTCAGTGGTTTTACCGAGGACGCACTACGAACACTGAAAAATCAAGTTGCGGATAGAGACGCGCCATTAATAGTCCCCATCACAGGTGAGTCAATGGAAAGTATGCTGGATCATCACGAAAAGTTTGATTTGTTTTTTCGAGCGTCAATCAGAAATATTAAGCATCTGCATAAGTGGTAATAGAAAATAACGTGAGGCATAACGAAGGTTAGAACAATCGCATGCACTCGGATCGTAAAAAGCGTCGCTCGTTCCTCGCTCTGCATTTTACGCCCGGTGATGTGAGGCGTTATACCCTAAAATAATTCAAAATTATGGATATTGATAATAGCACTATTGATGATTTAATAACCAAATGCTGGGCATCTGTTAAAAACAAAGTTGAACATGGTACGCAACCCGTTTCTAGTGAAAAAACATTAGTATTCTTATTCGCAATGGAATTGGTCAATAGTGTTGGTAAAAATCTAATAATAGATTTTGAAAACCAATGCTACAGTAATATTTCAGGAGAAAGTAAGTATTTGGATTTATTGTTTTATACCAACCATGATTTTAAAGTAGCAATTGAATTTAAGTTCCCAGTAGGCACTCCTGACCAAAAAGATACTAGAAAGAAAATATATAGGGATATTGGTCGTTTAAAATACTTAAAAGATGAAGAGGATATGAAAGCTTGCTACTTCGTTATGGCTACTAATATTGACTCATATTTAAACAATGGAAACTATCAAGATTATATTGACATCGAAACTGCCCATAACCATACAATAACTGAACAAAATGATATTGAAGTTGATGGTATTCCGCTTTATGGGGTTAAAGCTACATTTTCATGGGATAATATTAAAACAAAAAAATTCAAAACAAGTGGCAGAGAAAAATATGTTCGTGATGGAAAATATGCCTGGCTGCAACCAATAAAGATATAATCAGTCGTTGTAATTGACCTCGTAATATGTCGCTTCGCTTTGTATTTCGGAAAACTGAATTTGAGCGTTAGAAGTTATAGGTAATTTAAGTGTCATCAAACCTATTTAAACCTGATGATATAAAGGTAAAGAAATTGAATATAGTAAAAATTCAAGAGCAATTAGATGAAAACCGTCGTTCCGTAGCATTCGATAGTTATGATATTACGATTAAACAGCTATATGACATGGTTTTAGAAGGCATGATTGATATCGCCCCTGAGTATCAGAGGCATTTTGTATGGGATATTAAGCGACAGTCTGCACTAATCGAGTCATTACTTTTAGGTATTCCAATCCCCAGTCTTTTTATGGCGACAAATCGAGATTCATCCTGGGAAGTTATAGATGGGTTGCAACGTCTTACTACAATACTTAATTTTATAGGCGATGAAGTAGAGTTATCCAAAACAGGAATTATCCATAATAAGCTAAAGTTATCGGGGCTTGAAAAACTAGATTCTATGAACGGTGTAACATATAAAGAATTGCCAATGTCTATGCAATTTATGCTGCAAACTCGACCACTTAGAATAACGGTTCTAAATGATAGAAGTGATTTCAATGTCAGATATGACTTGTTTGAAAGACTCAATACTGGTGGTGTAACACTGCATGAGCAAGAAATTAGAAATTGTGTATTTACGGGCGAATTTAATGATTTTATTAAAGAACTATCATTAAATTTACATTTCCAGTCTGTTGTTAAAATGACAGCAGCTGCAGAAAGAAGCGGAAGCTATGAAGAGTTGGTCCTAAGGTTTTTTGCTTATTATGAAGATAGTGATAAATTTGTTCATAGCGTAAAAGGTTTTCTTAATGATTATATGGAGTCAAAAACCAAATCTTTTAAAACCAGGGGTGCTTATAAGAGTTTGTTTGTTGACACCTTTAAAAAATTAGATGAAAATTTACCTGATGGAATAGTTCGCGGTGTTAGAAAAAATATAACTCCTGTCGTACTGTATGAAGCAATATCTGTTGGTACAGCAAAAGCATTAGAATCAAATCAAAATATTGATCTTACCAGACTTACTGAATGATGCTGAGTTAAAAAAATGTACTACTGGGGCAACCAACAGCAAGAAGATGGTCTTGAAGCGTATTGGCTTGGTGATGGATACTCTAACTAATGCCGTTTCATAGGTATGATCTTTAGGAATTGAAATGAAGCCCCATAGATGATCAAATAGTTGTTGTTCAGGCAATTATTCTTCATCCAAAGGCTTCAAATGAAA
>JAPHSW010000040.1 GCA_026196615.1 Gammaproteobacteria bacterium
CGTTTGAGTGATACTGTCAGGACAGAATACTTGAGTTTTATTATCTGTAATAGCAGAAAGAAAGAGGTTGAAGAAAAGCTTTTTAAGTACTTGTCTCAGTGCGTTGATTGGGATGAATGGGTGATAAATGATATTGAATTGAGCACGCCAGTTTTTAGTCGATATAAGCAATTGGCTAAGCATTGGAATTTCTCTCTTCGGTCTATCAGTCAAGATCAAGGAATGAAAATTAATTGTCGCCAGCTTTTTTCAGAATATAAAAAGAATCTTGGAAAGAATACCAGGTTAAATTTATTCAACTACCGCCATAAACTTGAGAGCCAAGGTGAACTACAGATAAAACGTGTAGAGAAAAAATCAGAGCTTAATGCTGCTTTTGAATATTTGAATTTATTACATCACAGTCGTTGGAATGCTCCTTGTTTTGATACAGATGCTTTAGCATTTCATAAAAAGTTTGCAAATAAAATGCTGGATAAAAATTGCTTAGAATTTTCACTTATTGAACTTGATGGAACAGTAATTTCGGCACTTTATAATTTTATTATTAGTGGACGGGAATATAATATCCAAGCTGGTTTTAAGAATAAATGCTGTCAGAGGATCTCTATTGGTAGTTTGCATATGGGGTATGCGATTGAGAGAGCTTTTCAATCAAAAAATTGTGATACGTTTGATCTTTTAGCTGGCAAAGGAATGAAAACAGACTATAAAAAACAATATAAAGGCATATGCACTCATTTTCAAACGGTATTGTTAATCAGAAAACCTTTGCTAAAAATCTTATATGCCTGTTATGGTTTTGCTCCTAGTTGGTTAAAGCGTGTGCTCTATAATTATCAAAAACAAAATTAATAGTATTGCTTTAATCCGCATGGTTAATTAAGTCTGATATTTGTACTTTCAATACCGTGTTTACTTATTGTTTTCTATATCTGAATGTATCACGTAAAGCCTGCTTAAATGACATTTTTTTTAATTTTGAACACAACTTTAAGCTGGGTTTTTCAAAAAGTAAATGCAAAATATGTGCAGAAATAATACTGACAATAATACCAACAACAAAAAGGCAACCAGCTAAAACGGGAGACATATACTCATTTAATAATTGCTTGCCAACTGATATTACTTTCCAGCCAACTTCAGGATGTATTAAATAAAGTGTATATGATATTTTTCCTAAATACTGAAATTCCCTTCTTGTTAGAGCCGTGCATAATAAATCTCTTTTCCATAAAACAAAAATAAACAAACTGGATACAATGCCTGTAATAATATAGGCTTTAAAAGCTATATTTACTTGAAAAAACATTTCAAAGAGAATCCAGATAAATAATATATATAAGCTATTCGGTGTGTCTCTTACGACATTGCTGACTAGTACTCCCATTATAAAATAATGCCAATATGAAAAAAATAAACCTGGAATAGGTAATGGGTTTAGGATGTCATTGTCTAAAAGAACTGAATAAACACCAACCAAAATGATTAGTGATAAGTGAATAGGATAACTTTCTATATTAGTTTTTATGGATAACTTTTGTGATACCCATAAAGTAAATAGATAAAATAAATAAAATTGTACCTCAAGACACAAAGTCCAATACACAGATGATATTACTGGCTTACTAGAAAGTATATCCTGCAAATAAAATATATGCACAAAGACATTAGAGAACGAAGGAATTTCTTCTGATGTACCCAGGTATTGATTTTTTATACTAATAAGAATTATAGCAATACCGATTGAAGCCCAATAAGTTGGGTCAAGTCGGAGACTACGCCGAAAAATAAATAAACCAGCATATTTAGGGGTTATTAAAGAGTTACCCATACTTAGGGATATGACAAAGCCACTTATTACAAAAAATATGGGGACTCCTAGAAAACCATATGAAAAAGAAATATTTATAAACTCTGGAAGAAGTTGTGATAGTTCGGGTTGTAAGTTTCCTGATAAATGATAAAAAACAACACCAAGTGCAGCAATTCCTCTCATCCCATCTATTGCCAGATATCTATTATTCTTATTTTTTGCAGATTTCAAGTTACAGTTCTCTGATACAATTTTGTTAAAATTTTAACTTTTTTAAATCCTATTTTGGACGTAATACTAGGTTGTCAAGATAAATAATTTTATTATGTCGTAAGTTTTTAGTAAAAAATCCAATTTGGCTAATATTTAACATGTCCATTTTTCTGTCTTTCGGGCTTATCATAACATCTGCTAATGAAATGCTAATATGATTCCAGCCCTTTTTTAATTTAATTTGTGTATTAAATCGGTTATCAGAGCTGTATCGATTATTATCATGTTCATAATCAGTTATTTTTATGTTTAGATTAAATGTATCCTGGTTTGGGTTATATAGACTTAGAGTTAGATATTTATAAGGTTCCCAATTACCTGGAAAATGTTTGAAAGTAAATCCAGAATACTGATATCCAGCGAGTAAGCTAACTCTCATGGAATAAAGACCTGTAATATGATAATCAGGACTTTGAATCAATGAGTTTCCTGACCATTGTTTGAGCTCAGACTGCTTTTCAAAATCAGCTAAAACAGGAAAAAGCATCTGAGCTTGAATTTCATTTTTTACTGCATCGATAAATTTAAGCTGATCCAGTAAAATTAGAATTATAAGTGAAATAAGTAATGGTATTTTTATTAAAGTGAAGTGTTTTTTATCGAAAGGAAGAAATAATGTCAGGGCTAAACCTGCGCCTAATAAATTTCTATATATATCTTTCCAATCAACTGAGCGATCTAATTTAGATTGTATTAGTTCAATTAACACTCCAAGTCCAATAGTAAAAAGTAGAATTAATGCTATTGTAGTAATATTCCTATATTTATTTTTTCTAAGAAATTTTATTATCATGTAATTGCTTATGGTAAAAAAAGTAATGTGTCCAATGTTCCAAAAATGAATAAAGCTAGGCTTTGAGTAATAATTTGGGCCACCGACAAAGAATAGGGTAAATAAGCATAAACAAATTGATATGAGAAATATATTTCTGGAATGTAGTTTTTTTAATGATTTATTGAATTGTTCCATTATTTTTTTATCAGTTGTATTTGTAATGTATTTTTGGATTATTAATGAGTAAATACCTGCACCTTGCATCACTCTCTTTTATTTTATTTCTAGTGGTAAGTACTTTTTTCGCCACATGGTTATCGCTTTTTGATCGCTGGGCAAAAATGGATGAAAGCTATTCTCATGGTTATCTTGTACTAATAATTTCAGTTTATTTGTTTTATCAGCAAGTTCGTTTGATTGAAGCTGACAAGATTAAGGCTAATTATTTTTTTGTGCCATTTTTGTTGCTATCTTCTCTTTTGTGGTCTTTGTCTTATCATGCCTCTATTGAAGTGGTTCAGCAAATATTATTACCTGTTATTTTATTACTTATATTGATTGTAATATTTGGGCTTGATTTTGGAAAAAAAGTTCTTTTTCCAATCTCTTTTTTGTTTTTTGCTATCCCTTTTTGGGATTATTTTACAGAGTTTTTACAAAACCTTACTGTTTTTGTGAGTGGAATATTGTTAGAACTTTTTAGTGTGCCTGCCTATATTGAAGGTGTTTTGGTAACAATCCCGTCGGGTATTTTTGAAGTTGCAGGCGGTTGCTCAGGCTTGCGTTACCTTATTGTGGCTTCAACTCTTGCTGCTTTATATGCCTATCAGAATTACTCAAAATGGCGGACGAGAATTGCTTTATTGCTGACAGGAGTTTTTTTTGCATTATTAGCAAACTGGTTACGTGTGACTATTATTATTATTATAGGGCATGAGACACAGATGCAATCAGGCCTAATAGAGGATCATGATTTTTTTGGGTGGTGTTTATTTGCAGTAACTTTAATCCCTCTTTTTTACCTGGCGAGCCGATACAATGTTTGGTTTGAAGATGAAGTACCAGAAGTAAACGTACCTGAAAAATTAGAAATTCCTGTTTATCATTTTCCTCCTTACTTTGTTGCTTGCTTAGCTATGTACGTTTTTCCTTTGTTAATTTTAACTATTGCAGACAATAATCAAATAAATAAACCTTCGCCTGTTTTTAAGGGGATTCATGCACAGGAGGGGGTTAAACAGCTGCTCTCTCCCGTTTTTACTGGGGCAGATACTGTGCTTGATGAAATGTTTAAAGTAAATAATGGAGTATTGCAGGTCTCTTTAAGGCGATATGCACAGCAGCATCAAGGTAAAGAGCTTGTTTCATACGGTAATGCCATTTATTCAAATGCTTGGGAAGTAAGCCAGAAAATGAGCAAGGATGATTTTGCTTTTGCACAATTATTACATCCGGATGGAGAGATCAAAATAATGGTCGCTAGTCAATATTCTATTGCAGGCTATAAAGTTCATAAGAAAATATATGCTAAATTGCTTGAATTGTTTAAACCTCTAATGTCTTCTAAGTATTCAAGTGTTTTGATCCTGGCAACACCCTGTGATGTAACATGTGATTTGGCTAAAGATAGAATTGATTCATTTGTGTTGAAGAACGGAACGATAATTGATAGTTTGTAAGTCATAATCATGAAACTTGGCTTGCTCAAGTGAATAAGTGTCTGTTTTTTTTACAATTTAGGCTGTTATCATATTGTAAACGTTATAATATTTCGTCTTTTCTTTTTTTTTGACTATAATTCCTTTATATCTATGATGTTTTGTGAAGTTGGTATGTACTATGCTTAACTTATCATAACGTGATTTAAAGCTCCTTGGTTGAGGGGTATTAGGCTTTGTTTAGGTAAATTATATTAAAAATTGTTTTGTGAGGGGAAAATGCGACAGACTGCAGGGGAAAGAAGGCAAAACCATAATGACATGTTTCCTTTAATGGATAGCGATGGCCATAAGGTTACTTCTGAACGACGGAGTGGAAAAGATCGACGCAAGGAACTAAGAGGCTCAGATATCGCTACGAATATTCTTCATTTACTTCATTAAGTTGAGCTTTCCTGCTTAAGGTTAGATTCTTTGATTGTTTAAAGTGTCAAATTTATTTACAATTAATTTTTTAATTGTAAGGACTGCTATTCTCCGTCATGTTAGCTTTTAATCAAAACTACCTGCATGTATCTTGATAAAACTGTTCTGACCTTTGGTCGAGCTATGCGCGAAAAATATGGCTATAAAGTTCATAAACTGGCCATCGATGCCCAATTCACCTGTCCTAACCGAGATGGTACTAAAGGAATTGGTGGCTGTACCTTTTGTAACAACACCTCTTTTAGTCCTAATTCCAGAAAACCGCCTGAAGTTACAGAACAAATTGAAGCTGGTCGAAGAGTTATTTTAAAACGAACTGGGGCTACTCGTTATCTGGCTTATTTCCAAGCTTATACTAATACCTATGCCGATATTAATTATTTAAAATCTCTATATGATAATGCATTATCACAGCCTGATGTGATTGGACTATCTATTGGAACTCGCCCTGATTGTGTACCTGATGGCGTACTAAAATTATTGGCTGAATATCAGAAGCAAGGCTATGAAATATGGTTGGAACTAGGACTACAATCAAGTTTTGATGAGACATTAAATGAAGTTAATCGTGGACATGGATTTGCTGAATACCAGGATGCAATAACTCGTGCACATCAATACGGTTTGCAAGTTTGTACGCATCTTATTGTTGGCTTGCCTACTGAAACAGCACAACATAGTCTCATCAGTATGTCACGTGTCCTAGAAACTAAACCTGCAGGAATAAAAATACACCCTTTACATATTGTCAAAGGCACTCAAATTGCACGTCAGTGGAAAAGTGGCAACTACAAAGCGTTGAGTATGGAAGAGTATGTTGATACCGTTGTGGCGATGGTTAATATGGCTCCAGATGATATGATTTTTCATCGTTTGACGGGAACGGCTTCAGAAGATTTATTATTAGCCCCTGGTTGGTGTAGTAAAAAATGGTTGGTCTTAAATGAAATTACTAAAAAATTGAGTTTAAATTCAATAAAGGAAAAAACATCTACGGCTTATTTTTTTGAAGGAGAAGGGCTTAAGAGTGATAGCGTAAATCCCTTGCTGAGTTTTATATGATTAAAGAAAAATCTCGGCAAATAAAGCTGGTTATTTTTGATGTTGATGGTGTTTTGACTGATGGAATGCTCAATTATGGTCCAGAAGGTGAACTATTTAAACAGTTCAATGTAAAAGATGGTGTTGGAATTAAGCTTTTACAGCAGCAAGGTATTCACGTGGCTGTGATTACTGCAAAAGATTCAAAGCCACTCTCTCAACGAATGAAAGACCTATCAGTCCAATATTTTTATCCAGGTTGTAGTAATAAATTAGAAGCCTTTGAAAAGTTGTTGGGTGCCTTGACTCTCAAGCAAGAGCAAGTTGCTTATGTTGGGGATGATGTCATTGATCTTCCTGTGATGAACCGTGTAGGTGTCTCAATTGCAGTTCAGGATGCCCATAATTTTGTTAAAGAAACCGCTGATTATATTTCTATTGCAAAAGGCGGGCAGGGAGTTGCAAGAGAAGTGGCCGATTTGATTTTAGATGCTCAATTTGATTTGAATACACTATATTCTCAAATGGCAAAAGGTCATAAAGGAAAAGTTGTTCAATGAATGCAAATTTCAAAATAGTGATACCAGCACGCTATGCCTCTTCTCGATTACCAGGAAAACCTTTGAAAAAAATTGCTGGTAAACCAATGATACAGCATACCTATGAACGATCTTTACAAAGTCAGGCTTCAGAAATTGTGATTGCTACCGATGATCAACGCATCATTGATGCTGCTAAGCAGTTTACGGATGATGTCATCATGACCTCACCAGATCATGCGTCAGGTACAGAGCGGCTTGCAGAAGTTTTGGAGTTAAAACAGTGGGATGATGACAGCATTATTGTTAATGTTCAGGGAGATGAACCTTTAGTTTCCCCTAAACATATTGAGCTCGTAGCAGAGTCTCTTAAAAACAATACTAAAGCGGGTATGGCAACACTGGGTACTCCCATTGTAGATCTAGAAGAGGTTTTTGATTCTAATGTGGTGAAAGTTGTCATGGATTATCAGGGATATGCACTGTATTTTTCTCGGGCAGTTATTCCCTGGTCAAGAGATTCATTTACAATGGATTCAATTGGACATCAAAAGGTTAAAAGCTTAATGAATGATGCCAATTGGTACCGACATATCGGTATGTATGCCTATCGAGGTACTGCATTAAAACAGTATATGACCCTACAATCTTGCATGTTAGAAAAAACAGAGTCACTGGAACAATTAAGAGTACTTTATAATGGTATTGGTATTCATGTCTCAATTGTTCACGATGAACCAGGACATGGTGTTGATGTAGAGGCTGACCTTGCTAAGGTCGAATTGTTATTAGCAAATAATTAATAAGTAAAGTTAACAGGAAAAACCTGGTAAATGACTAATTTTAAAAGTAATAACCAATCATCAATGCTGTCAATCGCAAAAGAATCTTTGACAGAACAAGCTAAAGCATTGATCAATATGTCAGAATCTTTGGGGAATGAATTTGTCAAAGCTGTGAACATGATTTTGCAAACTAAAGGCAGAGTTGTTGTCTGTGGTATGGGGAAGTCTGGTTTGGTTGGGCAAAAAATGACAGCAACATTTGCATCAACAGGAACGCCAAGCTTTTTTATGCATCCAGCTGAGGCATTTCATGGTGATTTGGGCATGCTGACTCGAGATGACCTCTTGATTTTAATTTCTTATAGTGGAGAAACAGAAGAAATTATTAATTTGCTGCCATCAGTGAAACATTTTGGAAATGAAATTATCTCTATTGTCGGTGATATTGAGTCAACAATGGCCAAACATTCAGATATTATTCTTAGTGTAAAAGTAGAACGAGAAGTCTGCCCCAATAATCTTGCACCGACGACATCTACTCTTGCAACAATGGGAATGGGAGATGCCCTGGCTGTTGCTCTCATTAAAGAGAGAAATTTTCAAGCAGAAGATTTTGCTCGTTATCATCCAGGAGGTAGTCTTGGACGACGTTTGTTGACAACAGTAGCTGACGTAATGCATGTAAAAGAACTACCTGTTGTGAATATGGATACCCCTTTAGGAGAAGCTGTGCTTGCCATTAGTGAGGGGCGTCTGGGACTAGTCGTTATTTTAGAGAATAAACAAATAAAAGGTATCGTTACTGATGGTGATTTACGCCGAGCTTTAGTCAATCAAATTGATATCAATCAGGCAAAAATTGGTGACATAATGACCAGTAATCCGGTCAGTATAACACCAGAAATGATGCAAGTTGATGCTGAAGCTCTTATGTTGGAAAAAAAGATTAAAGCGTTGCTTGTTGCGGATAGAAATAATTATCTTATTGGTATTCTTGAGATATTTGATCGTTGAAATAGTGCATTAAATCAGTCAAAAAAAAAAAATAACATGTTTATGAAATTAATTTAATAATTTGTCTTGACAGATAAACTAAATTAACCAATAATAGCGTCCTTTCTGAGGTATGGAGGGGTTCCCGAGCGGCCAAAGGGGGCAGACTGTAAATCTGCTGGCTCAGCCTTCGGAGGTTCGAATCCTCCCCCCTCCACCATTATCTTCTCTGTATTGAAAGTAGAAGAGCAGATATAGAATACAGTATTAGAAACGCTTAATTACTAGTTTATAAATAAATGATTTATGAGCAAATAGGATAGCGTTTTTTTTTACCTAAAAATATTCTTTCTATAATAGTGAAAAAGAGTATTTTTAGGTCGAGTTTTGCGGGTATGGTACAATGGTAGAACCTCAGCCTTCCAAGCTGATGATGCGGGTCCGATTCCCGCTACCCGCTCCATTTATTGCTCCTTAATTATCTTTAAGAAAGGTTAAGGACTGATGAATGCCCATGTAGCTCAGGGGTAGAGCGCATCCTTGGTAAGGATGAGGTCGCCAGTTCAATTCTGGCCATGGGCTCCAGATAACTATTTGTTTAACACGCATAACTATTTATTTACAAGAATGGGGTCAGTGATGTCCAAAGAAAAATTCGAACGTACAAAACCACATGTCAACGTTGGTACAATTGGCCACGTTGACCATGGTAAAACCACTTTAACAGCAGCAATCACAAAATGTATGGCTGACATACATGGTGGTGA
>JAPHSW010000131.1 GCA_026196615.1 Gammaproteobacteria bacterium
GGTTTGATCAGAAACTTTATCACTCTGAGTAAACCTATGGTGGTAAATCAGGAACTACTCCCGATTTAAAACCATATTATTCAGGTTCAACGATTTATTGTCAAAATCTTTATTAAGAAAAGGTATGGAGTTTATTTTAAAAAAACATGAAAAGATAAATTATTCTTTAGTAGTGGAAGGTATCTGAAATAACTATATTATCAATCTTATGATAATTTTTATCAACTTGTAGGAACTCTCTTACTTTGTAGGGTATTTTTTACCCTTAATAAAATCTTCGAAATAGAATATTATCAATGTGGAATATTCTATTTTAAATTTGGAGGTTTTAAGTGAAAATTTCTATATTGTAACATAGCTGGGAATTATCTACTTTACTAGCAGAGTTAATTTAAGACTGTACCATAAAAATTGAAATATGATATTAATGATTATCCTAATGAAAATGAAAGTGTATATTGAACATTTATTAAAGTGAATGAATCAATAAGCGAGGTTTATGAAGCGAGAAAAAGTTATGAAATAGCTTTAAAAATAAACCCCAGAGCTGGTGTCAAACGTCACTTAAATTCATTGAAGAGAAAGTCTAGTTCTCAGTTTATTAGGATATGAAGTTTTTCAGATAATTTTTTACACATCAAAAAATACATAAAAAATCTTAAGATTTGTATTTAATATAGTAATAATATATTTCAGAATATGAGCTGTGAATAATTAAATTTTTGAACTATGTAAAATAAACATGCAAAAGCTACATTAAAATGAGAAATTAATATGAACTTGCCTGAAGAATTAATGATTCAAGCTGCATCAAACTTTATTACAGGGCTCTTTAATAATGTGTGGAGTGGAATTAAGGACGCTCCTAAATGGATGGTTGAACAGTATAATAAGAATGATCCCTTTGGTATTGAAGGAAAAAAATATGCAGAGTTTATTTTATCTAAGTATAATAATATGCGTATTTTTGGTATGTCAAAACCAGTTTCACTAAGTGATATTTACATTAATGTCAAAATACTAGAAGACATTTCATCAAACAAACGTTCACCAGTAGATATCTTAGAGTTATTAGATAAGCAAGATAAAAATGTTGAAATAGATGTCAATACAATAAGTGGAATTCAGCTAATTAAACAAACAGACTTTTCCATGGTTCTCGGAAAACCGGGTGCAGGAAAGACTACTTTTTTAAAATATTTATCACTACAATGCATAAAAAATAAATTTCATAGACAAATGATTCCAATTTTTATTTCATTAAGAGATTGGGTTGACAGTACTATTTCAATAGAAGATTTTATTTTCTTACAATTTTCTGATTGTAATTTTAAAGACTCAAAACTTTTTGTATCTGGACTATTAGAGGCAGGTAAGTGTTTAATTTTACTTGATGGGTATGATGAGGTCAATGAAAAATCTGACCAAGTAGTTAAAGATATAAATAAACTTGTAGAACGCTATAAAAAGAATAAGTATATAATTAGTTGTCGGTTATCTGCAAATACGCATGTTTTTGAACATTTCACTGAAGTAGAAGTTGCTGATTTTGGTAATGTTCAAATTGAAGCATTTATTTCAAAGTGGTTTGAAAATGATGTGAAAGTTGCAAAAAATTGTTGGGAGGAGCTAAATCTAATTGAGAACAAAGGTATAAAAGAGCTAGCAAAAACCCCTTTACTACTAACCTTAATATGCCTGGCTTATAGAGAAACCCTTTCATTTCCATCTAACAGAGCAGAATTATATGAAGATGCCTTAGATGCACTATTAAAAAAATGGGATTCATCTCGCTCAATAAAAAGAGACAATATATATAAAAAGTTAACTGTTAGGAAAAAAGAATTACTTTTTTCTAGAATTGCTGCATTTTACTTTAAGAGGAAACAAATATTTTTTGCAGAAAAGGAGTTAATCAGACAGATTCATTCGTTTATGGAAAATCTAATACCAGATAAATACAAAGATAATCCAGGACAAGTTCTAAAATCTATTGAGAGTCAACATGGATTATTTGTTGAAAGAGCACACAAAGTTTATTCATTTTCACATTTGACATTTCAAGAATATTTTACTGCCAGGTATATATCAGAAAGCACTAATAGTAATGAAATAGAAGAATTAATTAATAACTACCTTTTTAATAGAAGATGGGCTGAAATATTTATTCTTTCGTCTACGTTACTACCAGAAGCAGACAAATTTTTGATAAAAATAAGGGAGCATATAACAAAAATTACTCTTGATAGAATAGCTCTAAAACTTTTTCTAGATTTAGATAGTGTTGTTAATAAAAAATATGGCTATCCAGTTCCTATCTTAAGAGCAGTTGCTTTACAATATTTATTACGAATATTAATAAAAAATAATAATTCAGCACAACTTAGAACTGTTATAACGCTAACTGAAGAGCTAATAAAAGAACTATTCCAAAGTTATAAAATATATATCGATAGAGATTTAGTTGAGATTCAGGTTTTAGATTTAGGAAGTGCAGTTTCAAGAAAAAAAATAGATGAAATCGTGCTTGATTTAAAATATGAATGGGTTAAGGGGTTTATTGATAAACTAGATATTTATTTGTATTCAACACAAATCTTTGTTCGCTGTATGCTTGCAGATTGTTACATTGATAAAACACTCCGTGAAAATTTGTTATGCTATTTTTTAAAAGAACCTTGGGAATCCAAAAATGCTTATGATAAAAAACTATGCAAAGTACTTCTTCCTGATCATGAAAATGATTCAATAAAAAATAGTGATTGAGAAATATTTACAGATATCTGATGCGATATGTAATCTGAATAGAAGTGAGTTGTGACGTCTATTTTGTATGAGTAATCACTATTCCACACCTTAGTAAAAGTTATTGTTTATTTATATACAAAGTAAAGGTAATCAACAGAGCTCTAGTGAGCAGCTAGCAAGGTAGTAAAAAATATAGATAAAAATCAAAAAGTATCAGAATGAGATTTCAAAGAATAAGACAGACAAAAATTTATTTTTTTTTAATATCTTTAGCATGAATTAAAATAGATTATTCTACTGTTAAGTTCGAAATTCAAGTTTTGGAAAAATTTACAAAAATCGTTCCATTACCAAGAAAAATTCTTAAAAAGGCAACCTTCATTATGAATTCCTGATAGAAGAAAATTATTTCTAAAATTGACTTTTAAAAACTTCTATATTAGTATTCTCTTAAATGACAAATTAATAAGGATATTTTATGTCAGAATGTATGAATAGTATTAGTTTTAAACATTATTTTAAAGAAAACATGGATGGTTTAGGCTTACCAGTACCATCATCCCTCTTTGACTCATTTAATACATCCATTGCTACTGCCGCTGTAATTGGTGAAGCTGTTAGCTTACAGGGTGCTCATATCACTTTAGGGCAAGCAATTGCAGCTCAATCCAAAATGGCATCTCTAAAATTAGCAGCAGGTTTGAGTGCTTCTTTTTATGTTGGCGCAATAATAGGTAGTCTTGCTGTTGCATCAGGTAGAAGTTTGGGGTGTGGTGCTCGAATATCTGATGCTTTAGCTATTGCTCGTAATAATGGTATTTATGGGGGATGGTTGGAACGAGAATTTGTTCGTCATCCTAAGTTACTACATGCACAGGCTTAATTCAAAATGAAACAATTACTCAAAGATAGATTTTTTTTAATACTCTTTGCATTACTCGCTTCTATACTTTCTTTTTTTTATTGGAATATTGCACAAGAAAATGCTTCTCAAATTTTGATCCTTTTAGTTGTATTCTTTTTATTTGATGATAATCGTAAATTGAAAGCTGAGATAAAAAAAATTAAAGAGTCAGACACAAAATAATAAGCTATCCATAAATATAAACTCTCCTTTAATGCTTCTTTCAATGAGGTGAGTTTTTATGGCTTTAAATTTATCAAGTTCTGTGTTGTCCAGAAAAAAGTGTCTCGATAAAAAAGACATATCCAAGCACCTCTATGATATTTCCTCACACAAAGGTTTTTCAAGTTTAAGATATAAGTCAAGATTCTCTGATATTTTTTATAGTGAAAAATCGATAAAGAAATGATAAGTGGTAACTAAGTTTCCAATTTGTAATATTACTATCAGCTTGATTGTTAGAGATGGTTTCTACAGTGAGAAAAACTCATTTCTCTTGTTAGTTTGGTTTACAAATACAATATCTGATTAGATTTCCACTCTGTTGATTTAAGTCAATAAGAATATCATATTTAGCATTTATTAATATTCTATATAAAGCTATGCTCATTAAGTACATATAAATGTATTGTCTTTATTGAGGAAAGCAACAATGTCCTGGAAAAATTTAAAGATTTTTAGCAAAATCCTTCTTGGATTTAGTATTGTGTTATCTATATTAATTGTGATCAGCAGTTGGTCATACATTAATATCAATAGTATGATCAGTGATGGCAAGGAAGTTATTGATGGTAATAAACTCAGGGGCAATATTCTACAACGGGAAATTGACCATCTAAACTGGGTCAATCAACTGAGCCAGTTTCTCAATGACGACAATATCAATGAATTGGAGTTACAACTCGATCATACCAAATGTAAATTAGGGAAATGGTATTTTGGTGATGGAAGAAAACAGGCAGAAATTCTAGTACCTGAGCTCAAACCCTTTCTTGACTCTCTGGAAGAGCCTCATCGTCATCTGCATGAATCAGCAAGTAAAATCAAAGAACTCTACCAACAAGCGGATGCTCGTTTACCGACTGTCTTAGCAAATTTGGAGGGGGCTCATTTAAGCTGGGCGGGCCAGGCACAAAATGCGATTTTGACTCATCAAAACCAACTTGGTTTACAACTTGATCCAAAAAAATGTGGATTGGGTAAGTTTATGTATGGTCCTAAAGGTCAAGCCATAAAAGAGAAAAATCCAGAATTTGCTCAACTATTGAGTCGTATCGAACCTTTCCATAATAAATTGCATGAAGCGGGTCATGAAATTGAAGAGGCACTCACCACAAATGATTATGATGCTGCAATAAATATCTATCAAGAAAATGTCGTACCAGCATTGAAGGGTGTACGAGGCATATTAACGACAATGCAGGAAACTGCCTTGAGCCAGTTAGAGGGTAAAACAAAAGCCAATCGAGTATTTAGTGAAAGCACTCAACCCTTATTGAATCAATTGGTTGATATTTTTCATAAAGTGAATGAGGTGACCTCTGAAAACATTTTGACCGAAGATCAAATGGTGGAAAATGGTCTTCAAACTCGACAACTGGTTCTGGTCTTATCAATCGTTGCCGTCATATTGGGTGTCATTATTGCTGTTTTTCTTGCTCGTGCTATTTCTAAACCGATACTACAAGCAGTTGGTTTTGCGAATACAGTTTCAAAAGGTGATTTAACTCAGATGGTTCAAGTTGATCAAAAAGATGAGACAGGGCAGCTTATTAATAGCCTTGGTTCTATGGTTATTAATTTACGTGAGGTTGTTTCTGGTGTTTTAACAGCGACCAGCAATGTTTCACAAGGTTCAACTCAATTGAGTGATAGTATTCAGAACCTTTCTAGTGGTGCATCTGAACAAGCAGCCAGTGTAGAAGAAACCTCTAGCGCATTAGAAGAAATGAGTGCTAATGTAAATCAAAATGCAGATAATGCCAAACAAACTGAAAAAATGGCTGAATCTGCATCACAGCAGGCAGAAGAAGGGGGTGAAGCGGTTAGGCATACTGTGACTGCAATGAAGGATATTGCTGATAAAATTAATATTATTGAAGATATTGCTTATGAGACTAAGATTTTAGCACTAAATGCTGCCATTGAAGCAGCGCGTGCGGGTGAACATGGTCGAGGCTTTGCTGTCGTTGCAGCAGAAGTGAGAAAGTTGGCGGGTAATAGTGAAGCAGCAGCTAATGAAATCAGTGATCTGGCCAAAAATAGCGTTGGGATTTCGGTTAAAGCAGGACAAATGCTTGAAGAAATGGTGCCTACTATTAAGAAAACGGCTGATTTGGTTCAGGAGATCAGTGCATCCAGTGAAGAGCAGGCCACGGGGATTAATGAAATTAATGGTGCCATGACTCAGCTTGATACTGTCACTCAAAATAATGCAGCTCTATCAGAAGAGCTGGCTTCAACTGCTGAAGAGATGAATTCTCAGGCAATGTCTCTGGAGGACATGATGAGCTTCTTTACTACTGATAATTCAGGTAGTTCAATGAACCAGAGGCAATCACCTAAGAGTAATGGTAGTTCAAAACGATCAGCTCCAGTAGCAAAAACAAGAGCTGTTGCAAGACCGACTCAAACAAAAAATAATGTTCTGGATTTTGAAGAAAGTTCTGATATACCCGATGATTTTGAACGCTTTTAATTAGATTTATTCTGTTTATTTTTAAATGAGTGCTAATAGTAAAACGATCCATTATTTCTGATGGATTAGAGGAAATTCACATGTCACTTGAACAAATTGTTAATGAATTAGCCGTGACAGAGCAGGATCAGCACCTTACTTTTGAGTTATCGGACGAAGAACTTGCTGTTCCTGTTATGAATATTCGTGAAATCATTCGTTATGGTAAATTGACTAAAATGCCAATGGTGCCAAATTTCATTGAAGGTGTTATTAATTTACGTGGCAGTGTCGTACCTATCATTAATCTGGCAACAAAATTTGCCCTTGAAAATAAAAAATCTGATAAACGTACTTGCATTATTATTATGGAAGTCGAAATTGAAGATGAATCTGTTGTCATGGGTATTGTAGTGGATAAAGTACTACAGGTTATTGAAATACCAGATAATGAAATTGAGCCAACTCCTACTCTAGGGGCAAAAATACAAACTAACTTTATAAAAGGAATGGCAAAAAAAGAAGAAGGTTTTACTATCATCTTGAATATAGCACAAGTATTGTCAGCAGAAGAAATCTCTATTGTGAGTAATATGCATAAGATCTCCAATCATTTAGATGAGTAAATATCAGTAGAAACAAAATACACATAAAGTCACTTACTAAGAACGGGAAAATTATAGGTATTAAGTGTTGTTTATAATTGTTTAAAGGTGAAAAATGAATGTTAATTTTTTTTATAATTCGCTGATAAAATTAGTTCTTTTTCTAGTCATTTTTTTAACTCTTTCAATCGATAGAAATTGTACAGCAATGGAAAAAGAAGAGGTCTCTATGACTGTTAATAACTCTTTTTTGCTGAATGCATTACAAATGATTACTATACCTAAAGGTGAATTTCTTATGGGCAGTGATGATGGGGGAGATGATGAAAAACCAATTCATAAGGTACATAGTTGAACCTGAATAATATGGTTTTAAATCGGGAGTAGTTCCTGATTTACCACCATAGGTTTACTCAGAGTGATAAAGTTTCTGATTAA
>JAPHSW010000246.1 GCA_026196615.1 Gammaproteobacteria bacterium
ACTACAGCAAAACCCCGGCCTTGTTCACCAGCACGAGCGGCCTCAATGGCTGCATTAAGTGCTAACAAATTTGTTTGTTCCGCTATACCCTGAATGACCTCTAGTACGCCACCAATATTATTACTATCAGTTTGTAATTGATCAATAATTTGTGCTGCGGAATTAACATTACTGGTCAGTTGATCAACCGAACCAATGGTTGTGGAAATAGCAAGGTTTCCTCGATTGGTTGCATCTTCTGATGATTGGGTGGCTTGATTTGCTTTCTCTGTGAGACTGGAGACTTCTTGAGACTGTGTGTTTAATTCTTGAACATCAATACTTGCTTGTTCAGAATCTTGTTCTTGTTGTTCAATTGCCGTATTGGTCAATGTTGTAATATTAAGTAATTCACTGGATGTACTGCTTAAACTATTACTGGCTTCTGAAACTTGTTTCATTGTGCCTTGAATACTATCAACAAACAGATTAAAACTACGGGCTATACTACTGATTTCATCATTTCCTTTTGCTTCAATGCGTTGAGTTAAGTCACCATCACCTTCTATAATATCAATCATGGCATCATTGATGTTAGCCAATTTCTTTCCAATAAAAGTTTTGTAGGTAAAATATATAGCAATAAAAACCAAAATAAGGGCTAATAGTCCAGCAATAAATGTGCTGAGAATAATATCAGAGGTACTGCTTTGCATGCTGTCTATGGGTAAATCTACTTCAAGAACACCTCGAACATCACCCATTTTCCAGTCATTTTTGGGTGTGTCAACGTGAGAATTATGACAAGTAACACAGACGGGACTAACCATAAAGTCTGCGATTGCAACACGCATATAATTTTTTCCATCAAGCGTTTCTTGTCGAGTAAATGTGGCTTCAGGATTCTTATTTAAAGTATCCCATGCTTCCTGTTCAAAACTGTCTAAAACACGTTCTTTTCTATTTGGAAATGGGTAGCCTGAATAGAGTTTAATACGAGTGCCAATGGGAGTGAGTTCATTACTTAAATCATGAATCATGGTTGCAGGTAAAGGAATGGCTTTAGGATTGTCTTTGTGATTAATAGCCCCTTTTATATCACTACCTTTCACAACCGTGTTGATAATGTTTTTTGTATAATAAGCGCGGATGAGTTTAAATTGTTTGACTGTGGTTTCAGCCATCAAAACTGATTCTGAGAGGGTACTTGTGGTGATTTTATTAGAAACAACCCACAATAAAATAAACAGACAAAGAGACATAATGCCTGCGACAGGTATAAACAAACGCAAGAAAAGTGAACTTTTCATTATAATCCCTCTCAAGTTTTAAATTCAATCTAACACTATACTTACTATAGTCGGTAAACTTGGGAAAATCTTGAGTAAATAAAAAGGTATTTAGTTGTTACTATAAAAAATTATATCCAAAATATACTAATAATAGAGGGAGAGATGATATTAGTATCGTTATTTCATGATTACTAGTGATTTGGATGAGGAGGTTTTATATCATTGTTTGTTTCAACATTGATGGTATCATCTTCAGAAATCAGAAGGGCAATTTTTTTAATGGTTTGATTGAGCCAGTTTGGCCAGTTTTCAAAATCAATACCATCAATGGAGTTTTTGATGTACAGGCCCAACTCAGTATCACCTTCAATCATTAATCGACGTTGGAAAAATAGAGTATCAGGATCTTCTGTACGACTGGCAAGCAAAATGAATTCTTTTGAATCACCGCTGAAAATGACATCAGCTTGTGTTATTTGGTTGGATAAAACGAGTTTATTTTCCTGGAAGCTTAGAAAGAATGTTAACCCCATGTCATTGATGCTGATTTGTAACCATTGACCATCTAAAAAGTCAAAATCACCCATCTCAATTTGTTCTGCCATCAGGTGTTGTAATATTTTCTCACCAATTTTCTTTTGTAGAATAAAGGGTGGTTCAGGTAAACGTCGAATCATTCCTGGTAGATTTGAGGTGACTTTTTTAGCCAGATTATTTGCAATCTTAGTTGCAACAACTGAAGGGCTAATGTTTGCAGAAAATGGAGGTTTAGGGAATGAACTTTTCATAGTAACCAGTAAATATAGAATAATAAAGAAAGTTTATTATATTGCAATAAATTGGTGGGTTATTCATTGATCATCGTCAATTCTATTTGAACTACTTAGTGATAACATCCAATTTCTACCAATCTACGCTCAATAAGTGCGCAATGAATTGAAAAATACTATTTTCTGATAAATAAATACTGTACCTAAAGAACTAATAAAACTTAATTATGATTGAACTTGTTTGTCCTGCTGGAAACTTTCCGGCCTTAAAAGAAGCAGTAAATAATGGTGCTAATGCGGTTTATATTGGTTTTAAAGATGATACCAATGCGCGTCATTTTGCTGGTCTTAATTTTAATGAAAAAAATCTCCCTAAAGCTGTTGAGTATGCTCACCAACGGGGCACAAAAGTTTTTGTAGCCATCAATACCTATCCGCAACCTGATGGTTGGTCGCGATGGAAGAATGCAGTTGATACGGCTGCTGATCTCGGGGTGGATGCACTTATTATGGCTGATATTGGTATTCTTGATTATGCAAGTAATAAGCATCCACAGATGTCTCGGCATCTATCTGTTCAAGGGTCAGCTACAAGTTATGAATCTTTGCGTTACTACCAACAGAATTTTGGTATAAAACGAGCTGTTTTACCTCGAGTTCTTTCTGTTTCACAAGTTGCTCATCTTGCCACACAATCACCGGTTGAATTGGAAGTTTTTGGTTTTGGCAGCTTATGCATTATGGCTGAAGGCCGCTGTCATTTATCTTCTTATGTCACGGGGGAATCACCAAATACATGTGGAGCTTGTTCACCTGCGAAATCAGTACGTTGGGAAAAAACGTCACAAGGACTGGAATCTCGTTTAAATGATGTGCTTATCGATCGCTATGATGATAATGAAAATGCAGGCTATCCTACGCTTTGTAAAGGTCGTTTTACTATTGGTAAAAATACATTTCATGTGCTTGAAGAACCGACTAGTCTCAATACAATAGAAATATTACCGGAACTGGATAAAATTGGAATTAAAGCCATCAAAATTGAAGGACGTCAGCGCAGTCCAGCCTATACGCAACAAGTTACTCAAGTTTGGCGTCAGGCCATAGACTCGTTTTATGCTGATCCACAAAATTACAAACCGCAGCCTCAGTGGTCTGCAGCATTGAATAAAGTATCAGAAGGCTCTCAGACTACCTTGGGTGCCTATAGCCGTCCCTGGCAGTGAGTACAATGCACCCTGTAAGTCTATATTTCTCATTGGAGCAATTATGAAATTATCGCTTGGCCCATTATTGTATTTCTGGTCACTGGATGATATTGAATCGTTTTATCAGGAAATGATTGATGAACCTGTCGATATACTTTATCTGGGAGAAACGGTTTGTTCTAAACGCCGTTCTCTGGGGTTTGAACAATGGATGGAGTTAGCTCGTTCGCTGAAGGAATCATGCAATAGTTCCAAAGAAATTGTACTATCAACCTTGTCCCTAATTGAAGCTGAATCTGAATTAAAAACCCTTAGACGTTATTGTGAGAATGGTGAGTTTTTGGTTGAGGCTAATGACATGGCGGCAGTTCAATTGTTATCAGAGAAAAAAATTCCTTTTTCGGTTGGCCCAACAATTAATATTTATAATGCTCAGACACTGGCTATTCTGTATAAACAGGGCTTGCGTCGATGGGTAATGCCTGTAGAACTATCACAACAAACCTTATCTGATATATTGAGTGAACTGGATGATATGGGCATAAAAGATAAGATAGAAACTGAAATTTTCAGCTATGGACATATGCCATTAGCTCTTTCTGCTCGTTGTTTTA
>JAPHSW010000105.1 GCA_026196615.1 Gammaproteobacteria bacterium
AACCACACCTCACCAACTACGATTTTAAAACATCACTTTCGAGTAATATCTTATCCTTCAGCCAGCTGCTCCATCACCTCATCAGAAAACTCTGAATTAGAGTAAACATTCTGAACATCATCCAGATCTTCCAGCATATCCACCAGGCGCATCACTTTCTGCGCATCTTCCAAACCTAAATCTACACTAGTTGAAGCTTTCATAGTCACTTCAGCCATTTCTGGATCAAAACCCGCTGCGACCATCGCATCTTTAACATCCATAAAATCTTCATCCGAAGTGGTTACATCAATTGAACCATCATCATTGGTTTCAACATCTTCTGCACCCGCATCCAGAGCAGCTTCCATAATTGCATCTTCATCGCTACCAACAGGATAACTTAGAATTCCAATTTTACTAAACAAATATGAAACTGAACCATCTGTTCCAAGATTACCACCCGATTTAGTAAAAGCATGACGAACTTCAGCTACAGTACGATTACGATTATCAGTCAAACAATCAACCATTACAGCAACACCACCTGGACCATAACCTTCATAGCGAATTTCATCAAAGTTATCACCATCCGTATCACCAGCACCGCGCTTGATAGCACGCTCTACAGTATCACGAGTCATATTGGCACGTAATGATTTATCAACAATGGCACGTAAGCGTGGGTTAGCATCAGCATCACCACCACCCAAACGAGCAGCAACAGTGATTTCACGAATCAATTTGGTAAACAGCTTGCCTCTTTTGGCATCCTGTCCTTTTTTACGGTGTTGGATATTTGCCCATTTACTATGACCTGCCATGAAAACCTCTTTTCTTTAATCTGTTTGTCATTCAATTAATAATTGTAATTAAATTATTTAACTCTACGCCCATATTTTAAGCAAGAGGATCAACTAACACTTCACGTTTTTTAATACCCAGTTCTTTTAACTGAGCAGGACTCACTTCCGATGGTGCTGATGTCAGTAAACAAGCTGCTGACTGTGTTTTAGGAAATGCCATTACTTCACGAATTGAGCTGGCACCCGTCATCAACATCACTAAACGATCAAGACCAAAAGCAATACCCGCATGTGGAGGGCAACCATATTTTAAAGCATCTAATAAGAAGCCAAATTTATCCTGAGCTTCCTGATCATCTATTCCTAATAATTTGAAGACACTTTCTTGCATATCCTGTTTATGAATACGAGCCGAACCACCACCTAGTTCTGTACCATTAAGCACCATATCATATGCTCGTGACAGGCTTTCACCTGGGTTATCCAGCAAATCTTGTGGATTATCACTATTTGGCGAAGTAAATGGATGATGCAATGCAGTCCAACGCTTTCCACCTTCATCATATTCAAACATTGGGAAATCAACTACCCATAGAGGCTGCCAACCGTGTTTGACTAAATCAAGATCTTGAGCCACTTTAATTCGCAATGCACCCAGAGCTTCATTAACAACTTTCGCTTTATCCGCACCAAAGAAAATTAAATCGCCATCTTCTGCTTCGGTACGTTCCAAAATAGTCACTAAAGCTTCATCTGGGATAAATTTTACAATGGGTGATTGTAAACCTTCACGACCAGCAGCTTTATCATTAACTTTAATGTATGCAAGGCCTCTAGCGCCATAGATTGAGACATATTTGGTATAGCCATCAATTTGCTTTCGAGTTAATGTTGCACCATTAGGTACACGCAATGCAGTCACACGACTATTGGGATCTTTTGCAGGGCCAGAAAAGACTTTAAAATCAACTTCAGTTAATACATCAGCCACTTCAACTAATTCTAAATCAATACGCAAATCAGGCTTATCACTTCCATAACGATTCATTGCTTCAGCATAAGTCATGCGTGGGAATGGGTTTGGCAATTGTTGTTCTAATGCTTTGGCAAAGATAGAGCGCATCATATCTTCCATCATATTCATCAATTGTTCTTCTTCCATAAAAGAAGTTTCAATATCAATCTGAGTAAATTCTGGTTGACGATCTGCACGTAAATCTTCATCACGGAAACAACGAACCACCTGATAATAACGATCCATGCCCGACATCATTAATAATTGTTTAAATAATTGAGGCGATTGCGGTAAGGCAAAGAATTCACCTTGATGAGTTCGACTGGGAACCAGATAGTCACGAGCACCTTCAGGAGTCGCCTTGGTCAAAATCGGGGTTTCAATATCAAGAAAACCATTATCATCAAGATAGTTACGTAGCATACGGGTAATTTGTGAACGTAACATCAAACGTTTTTGCATTTCAGGACGACGCAGATCAATATAGCGATAGCGTAAACGGTGTTCTTCAGAAACATCATCATCATCCAACTGAAACGGAGGTGTTTCAGAGGCATTCATAACGGTAAGTTCTTGAGCCAGAACTTCAACCTGGCCGGTAGGCATTTCTGGATTTTGAGTGCCTTCAGGACGCTGACGAACTTTACCCTTAATCTGGATAACAAATTCATTTCGAATTTTTTCTGCCAGCATAAACATTTCAGGAATATCAGGATCGAAAACAATTTGTGAAATGCCTTCACGATCTCTAAGATCAACAAAAATGACACCACCATGATCTCTGCGACGGTGTACCCAACCGCTTAGAATCACTTCCTGATCAATGTTTTCTTCTGTTAAGTGCCCGCAATAATGGCTTCGCATACCCTGTCCTGTTTCTGATTTGTGAATCTGATTCATTTATAGCTAAAAAACCGCTAATTTTAAGCCTTGTTAGCCCAGACTACAAGAGCTATTCTAGCTTTAAGTTAAGCGACAGCAGAACAATAACTGAAGGATTAACTTGAAGCACTGTATTTATCCACTTTTTTTGCTACTTTTGCTATTTTTGAAGTCAGTTTCATACCAACCACTGCCTTTAAGGCGGAAACCTGTAGAAGAAATGAGTTTTTTTAATTTTGATTCCTTACAAACTGGACAATCCTTCATGGGATCATCTGACATTTTTTGTATTAATTCCATTTCATGACCACAACCATTACAAAGGTATTCATAAATTGGCATATCTTTTCCTATCTTTAATTAACAAAATCATAATTAATACAACACCTAAAACAGAGTTTAGGTGTTATAAAAATTTTTACTATTATTGAAGGTTTGGGATGAGGGTATCAAATTCCAACCATTAAAGGAATCAATCACATCAGTTTAAGGATTGAAAATTTTGATTTTTTATAAAGCTGATATCTGAGTAATTCAGGAAGGTATTATTCTATCAAGCTTCTCTTTTAGCTCTTAATTGTTCTGATTGCAAACGCATTATATGCTTAATAATTTGATCGACTTCAGCATCTGAAATATCAACAAAGCCAACAGAAATACGATAAGGAAAATCACCCTTTAGCTCATTGGAAATCTGGATGACTCTTCCTGTCAGGTGCATACACAATAAATCGGTGGATAGAATCATATCCATTGCAATTAAAGTGCCTTGTTTGAGTTTTTCATCAGAACCAAAAGCTAAACCTCCAGCTCCTAGATTGATTTGTCGACGAGGCTCAAGATCCGTGTGATTGTCCTTAAACAAATACATTTGAGCGAGAAGTTCAATTTTATTGTCCAGACCTTTTAGGTAAGTGGCAACATCTGCTGAAGTATCACTGATACGTCCTAAAGCAACACTCATTTGTTGATTCATCTGACCAAATAATTCAATCATTTCAAAAGCAGTCGATACTTTTTCAACGTTATTGTCTTTATCTTTTGTTAATTCTTTATTTAAAACACGATAAGAAAAAATGGCACTATCATCAATTCGATAATATTGTCGACGCTCATTTGCTTTTACATCTGTACTCATACTATCCCTCAAAATTGAATAAAGCTTGGTGCATCATCGCTACTCGATTTTGGAGTAGCGTTATCTGGAGCCGTACTATTTGCATTATTCGTGTTATCACTCGTTCTTTTATTATTTTTATCGTTCTTCTGTACACCTGTATTGGAGGTTTTATCATTCTTACCCGCTTCATTCAACTGTTCAGTTTTATCAGAGGAATTGGCAGTGTTATTTTCATCAGGAATGAGACCCAGGTCAGCTTTAGCCTGTGAAACAATAATTTCAACACGGCGATTTTTAGCACGGTTTTCAGGTGTTTCATTATCAACAAGCGGTTGAGCATCAGCAAATCCCTGAACACTAAATCGTGATTTTTCCAGTCTGTCATCTAATAGCAACTCATGAGCCACTGCCACTGAACGAGCTGATGACAAAGCCCAATTTGAACTAAATTGAACTGTACTAATAGGAATATCATCAGTGTGACCAGCAACAATAATATTGCCGTTAGTACTACTCAGTTCTTCTGCAATAATTTCCAGAATTTCAATAAAATCATCAGTTAATCTAGCAGAGCCTGGAGCAAAAGAGCCTTTATCACGGATGCGTATAATAATACTTTCATCTCTGGCTTCAATCTCAATCATATCCGCTTTAATCTCTGTTTCCAGAGCAGATTGTAGTTCTTGAGCTTTTTCCTGAATCTTACTTTCTTGTAATTCATCCATTTTCTTCTGTAGTTCACTGAGCTCCTGTTCAACTTCAGCAACCTCTGCTTCTACTTTACTCAATTGTTGTTTCAGACCTTCCGCTTCTGCTACCGCTTCAGACATATTCTCCATTTTGTCTTTCAGTTCTTTTGACTCGTCTTGAAGTTGCTCAAGTTTCTTAATGAGTTTAAGCTCCTGTTGTGTTTCGTCAGCAGTGACTTGTCTTACTTCATTAATAACCGTTGGTTGAGGTGGAGAAGGGCTGAATTCTTTGGCTACAATATTGACCCCTTTAGGAATTTCCACCGCTTTTATTTCACGCTGAACACCAAAAGCAACTTTAAGAGAGCCCGCAATTTGCTTAAATTTTTGTACATCCATTTCAGCAAAAGACAATAATAGAACAAAGAAACACATCAGCAGTGACATGAGATCAGCAAAGGTGAGTACCCAGGCAGGAATGCCTTTTGGACATTTACATTTTTGTTCTTCTTCCACTTAGCCTCTCCTTTTATGATGAGAAGCGACACAAAAGAAAGTAGAGAATAAAGAATACATTAATGAATAAATCAGGGGATTTTTTCTCATAAATTAATAGTTATTCTGCTTCAGCAACAGCACGTTGACCTTCAGGTAAGTAGGTTTGCAGCATTTCACCCATAACTTTTGGATTAATACCTTCCTGAATAGCACCAATAATTTCAAGAATAAGTGTTCGATTCAACCTTTGCTGATCAGCAATATAAGCCAACTTATCAGATAAGGGGATACAAATTGCATTGGCTAACACAGCCCCATATAAGGTGGTTAACAGAGCGACCGCCATTGATGGACCAATAGTTTTAGGATCATCCATGTTAGCCAACATACCAACTAAACCAATGAGTGTACCAATCATTCCCATTGCTGGTCCCATATCAGCCAGTTTCATCATAAATTTTTGACCCAGTTCGTGACGTTCAACGGCTAAATTAATATCTTTAGATAACATACGTTGAACAAAATCAGGTTCATGACCATCCACACACAAATTGATGCCCTTTTGTAGAAAGTCATTGGGAATTTCCTGGCCTTCTAAGCCTAGAATACCTTCTTTTCTAGCTATAGTCGCTAATTCAACACCTTTTTCAATTAATTCGTTAGGGTTTTCAGGCTTATTTAAAATTGCTTTCATTACCACTTTAAATGAGTTAATAGTCGTACCTAATGGAAACATGGCCACTACAGCAAATGACGCTCCACCAAATACAACAATAATTGACGGCACATTGACAAACAGAACAATACCGCCACTAAGAACCATTGCAACAGCAATAACTCCAAGCGCTCCAATAACACCTATGACCGTTGCTATATCCACTCAATAATTACCTTTCTAAATGCTGAATAAAAATTTTACTTATTTTAATGAAATAATTCGGATAAAATAATTTTACTAAATAAAAATTATAGTAGGAATCATAGTTAAAGTCAGGACGAATAGCCTATAAATCACAAATATAAGTGCTATTTCTTATATAAAACTTAACTTAAATCAATTATATGTCAAAACAAAAAGCAATACTAATTACAGGTTGTTCTTCAGGAATTGGTCTGTGTTGTGCTCATGAGTTAAAAAAACGAGGTTATCGTGTCTTTGCCACCGCACGAAAAACAAAAGATGTGACAGCACTTAAAGAACAAGGATTTGAGAGTTTACAGTTGGATCTGGCAAGCAGTGATTCCATCCATA
>JAPHSW010000146.1 GCA_026196615.1 Gammaproteobacteria bacterium
TTGAAAGCTCAATCATCTTCACCATTTGATCGGTCATATTGACATTGGATGCTTCAAGATATCCTTGACGTAATGCATTTTCATTTCTTACAAGTTGAGACGGGCCTGAAAATTGATACAATGCCCCACCAAGACTTTTAATTTTTGTTTCAGGGCGTATTTTGATCATTTTTAATTGTGCGATCATTTGATCATCCACATAAATCTGCCCTTGTTGGTTGATAACAGGTTTATCCGTTGTCAACCGAATAACACCAGATTCACTCACTATCGGATGCCCTAATGCATTGACCAACCGACCTTTAGCATCAATATGTAAATCACCTTGCCTTGTGTAAGCTTCACCATGTTTTGTTTTTACCGTCAGGTAAACATCATCAATTAATGCAACTTCCAAAGGGTTGTCGGTAAATTTCACCGGACCTGAATGACCATCAATTGCAGTTTTAACTTTTGGTAAGGTTGTCGTTAAATACTGAGTATCCACATTCCCATAAAGTTCAGTTCGGGCGATATCAATTACATTATGAAAACCTTTTGTCGTTGAAATTTGCTGCTTGTATCCCGAAGTACTCAAATTCGCCAGATTATGACTAATAGCCTGTAATTGCTTCAAATCATTCTGCAGTGAAATTTCAGAAATTGTTAATCCATCACTCATTTTTTTGCTTCAACTTTTCTTCTATAGAAAATACATGTGTTAGTAATATTGCAACCAATTGAAATGAATCGCGGCTAATTTCCGAATCCATAGGCAAACGATACAATTGTTCTACTAACTCCTTATTTTTAAAAACTTTCGGTCCACTATTTAAAGAGCGTTTTTTTAGTATTTGCTCTGCAATAGAACCACTTCCTTTAACAATAACCTTTGGTAATCCTTCACCATGTTTATACTGCAGTCCAACAACTTTTTTTGGTTTCTCTTTATCAATCATCGAACTACATTAACCGGCTAAAACTATCTTGAGAGGCATAATGTTCAATAACAGAAGTCACAATGCCATTCTTTTCATTCATTTGATGAGTTGCATAAGCAATTTCATCAAGAGACCAAGCATTTTCCATGAGATCATCATTTAAGTATTTTGCATTCTCCAACAAATGTTGTGTTGAAGAATGCGAATCAGATGAAATATGCAGACGTAAATTTTTATTCTCAACAATCATTTCAATATCGACTTTTCCAAGCTCATCCAATTCTAATGAGAAAACCAACTTCTTATGCTGAATTCCTGATTCAACAACATGTTTTTTTTGTTGTTCATAAATGGCAATATCTACTTCGATTAATTGACCACCTAGCCAGATTGGTAAGGTATTTACTCGATGTTGTATTGCACCATCAACTTGCGAATTTAAAAGCTGCCAGTTAAATTTGAACTGTTCATTATGACCTGATCCCTCATCTTCATTAGAATCATTATTTTGCGACGAACTTGTTATTTCTTCATTATCTGATAATGCAATCAATTGTTGCTCTTCAGACAACTTAAATAAAACATCAACAAAAGGCTTTAGAGTACTGCTCGAATCTTCTGCAGAATCAGAAAGTGACAAATTTGGAGCAACTTGATTCAGAGCTAATAACGATAAAGAGTCGGATTGATTTTGCAACTTGTTAAGCATCTGCAACAGTGGTTCAGATACAGAAATATTTTGTTTTATTAAAGCAATTGCATTCATTAATAAATTTTGAGGATGTTCAGATTTTTTTAATAAATGAGTCAGTAAGCTCCGTTCTTGTGCAGAAA
Source organism: Gammaproteobacteria bacterium (assembly GCA_026196615.1). Lineage (GTDB taxonomy): Bacteria > Pseudomonadota > Gammaproteobacteria > GRL18 > GRL18 > GRL18. The sequence continues at coordinate 1,755 of JAPHSW010000146.1, forward strand.
GTTCCAGTTGATATTTTTTAATTGCCTCAAATAACATTCCTTCCCATTTTGAGCCTTTAAAAGTTTCATTTGCACTTAAGAGCGATGCATTTTCTTGGCCATTAAAAGGTTGAGGTATTCTTTTCAGTTCAATTTTATTGCCTAAAGAAATCACACGTCCTTGTACTGTCTCCCCTTCTTTAAGAGGTATACTGCTATCAACAACTTTTTCATTTCCTTGAAATGCAACAAGATAACGCTCACTACCATAGCTACGTAAAACCTTGCCCTTAATAATTTGCCCAATAGTTAACTGATTAGAGAATTCATCATTCGCTGAAAAAATCAGATTGCCAGCTTTATTAAACAAACTGGCTAATTGTTGACTGACTTCTGATATATTCATACAGCAGGCACCATTCCAAATGACTTAAGATTAACCGTATTGGGGACTTCACCCATAGAAATAATCGATAAATGAGGCATTGCTCGCTCTGTAAAATTGCGTAAGTGACGTCGCAATTCAGGAGCACAAATAATGACTGGAAGCATATTATTCGTCATCATTTTTTCAACCTGATTGGCAACTTTACTCATCACTTGTTCTGAAAAACTTGGTTCAAGTACCATCACGGTTTTATCATTAATATTTCTGATACCTGCAATCATATTTTTCTCAACTGAAGGATCAAGTGTCAGCACATAGAGATCGCCTAGAGCATTAGTTAATGATTGACAAATCACATTACCTAATCGCTGTCGAACAAACTCAGTTAAATGTTCAGGATCTTTGATTTCATTCCCGTAATCCAGCAAAACCTCAAGAATATTTTCCAGATTACGTATCGAAACTTTTTCTCTTAACAAATTTTGTAAAATTTTTTGAATATCCCCTGGACGAAGTACAGCAGGAATTAATTCATCAATTAAAGTAGGCTGGTTTTGTTTTATTGGTTCAAGTAGTTTTTCAAGCTCTTTTCGAGTTAGCAAATTAGAAGATTGCTGACGTATAATTTCATTCAAATGTGTAATAAACACGGTTTCAGCTTCAACCAAAGTGTAACCAGCTTCTTTAGCCTCTTTTTTCTGATCACTTACAATCCAGACAGCCGGCAGTCCATAAGTGGGATCTTTTGTTTCCACTCCTTCAACCTTTGCCTTAATTGTTCCGGGATCAATAGCTAAAGTACGTTCTGAAATTATTTCACCTTGAGCAATTGGGGCATCATAAACATGAATTTTATAACTATTAGGTGCCAGTTTTTTATTATCTTTAACTCGAACATTAGGAAACACAAACCCAAGTTCCAGAGCAATTTGTTTTCTAAATGCAGAAATTCTATCCATAACAAGACGACTATCATCTCCCATCAATGGAATCAAATTCACACCAACCTGAACCTCTATTGGTTCAACAGGAAGCATTGAATATAAATCTTCATTTGCTTCTGGATTATCAGGTTGTTTTTCAGAAAGCTCTTGCTCAAAATCATTGTTATCTTTTTGCTTAAATGCAAAAACGGCAAGAAGACTCATGACTATGAATAAAATAGTAACTGGAAAGGCCGGAATACCTGGTATGAACAATGTGATAAATAATGCACCAGAGACAAGAACAAGAATTTTTGGAAATAATAATATTTGTTTAGAAATTTCCTTGCTTAACTGCTGATCAGAAGCAGAACGGGTCACAATAATACCCGTCGCAGTAGCAATAATCAATGCAGGAATCTGCGTAACAATGCCATCACCAACGGTTAATAAAGTATAGATATGTAAGGCTTCACTCCAATCCATTCCATGCTGAACAATGCCAATACTTAAACCAGCAACCACATCAATAATGATGATAATGATACCTGCAATCGCATCTCCTTTGACAAACTTACTGGCACCATCCATTGAACCATAGAAACTACCTTCTTTTTCTATGTTTAAACGACGTTCACGTGCTTCATTTTCATCAATCAAGCCAATATTCATATCCGCGTCAATACTCATTTGTTTACCTGGCATACTATCCAGAGTAAATCGAGCTGCCACTTCTGCAACACGTTGAGCGCCATTAGTAACAACCACATATTGGACAACAATCAAAACTAAAAAAACAATAAAACCAATAATATAGTTGCCACCCACTACGTGATTGCCAATCGCATCAATAACTTCACCTGCATGTGCCTCAGATAAAATTAAACGAGTTGCAGCAATATTCAAAGACAAACGAAACAAGGTTGCTATTAATAATAACGATGGGAAGGTTGAGAATTGCAACGGTTTTGTTACATAAAATGTTAATAGTAAAATCAACAGGGCAAAGCTGATATTGATAATCAACAAAAAGTCCAGCAAGCCAGGAGGAATGGGCGTGAACAGTATCAGTAAAATACCCACAAGTGAAAGCACCAGAACCATATCAGATTGCTGGCTAAAAGATTGTTGAAGTTGCTTTAACATATCATCATACTACTTCAACGTGGTTTAACCATTTCTGATTTGGAATAAATACTAACCAGAATTTTTGCAATTTCAGCATAAAAATTGACTGGTACTTCCTGGTCAATCTCAACCTGTCTAAATAAAGCTTTCGCAAGGGCCTTATTTTCAATAATTGGAACTCGTTTTTTATTCGCAATTTGACGCAATTTCAAGGCAAGGTCACCTGCCCCTTTAGCAATAACAACAGGTGCCTGCATTGAGTTTTGGTCATATTTGATAGCAATTGATTTATGCGTAGGATTGGTGATTAAAACATCAGCATCAGGAACACGATTAACAGATTGTGCACGCTTAGAAGCTTCTTGCTGAAGTTCCTTAATTTTGGCTCTCACCTGAGGATCACCTTCTCGTCGTTTGACTTCATCTTTAACTTCACGACGACTCATTTTCATTTTCTCTGAAAAATCACGTTTTGAATAGACAAGGTCAATTAGAGCAATGAATAATAATAAGATAATCAACTGAAGAACGAGATCTTCAACATAGTTTAGAAAGAGAAAAGGATAAACATCAGGGTTAATTGCATTAAAACCAATAAATTTTGGTAATAACCCCATGATAAAAAAATACACAATGGCGCCAAGTAAGGCCAACTTGATAAGACTTTTAAACGTTTCGTACACCGTACGAAGCGAAAAAATACGTTTAAAACCAGTCACAGGATTAAGTTTTTTGAAATCAGGCTTAATAGGGTGAAAACTAAAGATGGGACCTGTTTGAAAAAAATTCATCAAGATTGCGATGATAAAAAGCACAACAACAAGTGGCGAAAAAATAGACACAACCGCCATAAATACCTGACCGAGCCATAAAACTAATTCATCAGGTGAAAAATTGAGCTTACCACCAAATGAAAAAACAGTACTCATGACATGTGCCAACTCTTTTATCATAACTTGCCCCCATATATAGAGAACCAGTAGAAAAGAGGTTAACACAAACCAGGAATTGACTTCTAAACTTTTTGCGACTTGAGCACGCTTTTTTGCTTCCTTTAATTTAAAGGGTGTCGCTTGTTCAGTTTTGTCTTGTTCTTGTTCAGACATCTTTTATGAAATATCCCTATTTATTGACCGTAATACAAACGTAATACAACCTGATCAAACCACTATAAGAGGGTCAGTTCAAAACTCCTTATTTAGAGTTAAAATACTCAAAAAGTAAAATAATTCTAAATTTGTGACACATTCTAAAACATTTAAATTAAAAAAAATGTAGTCCATTAGATATACATTGTAGGACAAAAAATAATTTACCATTAAATTCAATAGCATAGGTAAAAAAAAATTATTTAACTTTATAAGCAAACAATAATATTTATTGGTATATTAATATCTCTCACTATAAACATTCACATAGTTTTTATTGACATAAATCATGTTTTAACTTGGAATTATACTTTGCCAAAATACAAAAATAGCTTCAAATATTTTTTCCATAAATGGCGTAATGGTATAAAGTGATAATGCAGCAATACTCAAACCTGTAAAAATTTTAAGAGGAATGCTTACAATAAAAACATTCATTTGTGGCATCGTTCTTGCCATAACAGCCAAACCAACATCCAATAGCAAAATGCTAAAAATAATGGGGGCAACAAGAGCTATAGCAAAAGAAAACATGGTGCCAAAATAAGCAATAACCACTGCTATATCAAAATCTCCCAACCATGCGCCCGGTGGAATTTTTTCAATAGAGAATGCCAACCCTCTTAGTAAGTAATGATGAGCATTAAGACTATAGAACACCATAATGGCAATTAAATTTAAAATACTCCCAATAAGAGGGGCTTGAGCATTGGTTGCAGGATCAATAAGACCTGCAACGCCAAAGCCCATTTGAAAATCAACAATACGACCACCCAATAAGAAAGCTGCAAATGCTGCTACAAGTGCAAAAGCCATTAACGCACCTAGAGCAAGCTCTGATAACATTGCTTTAATTAATTCTGCTACATCATTAAATTCAATAAGGCTTACATTTGATACCAAGAGAAGACCAACTGATAGTGCCACAACCCAAAGTACTAAAATCTGCTTCGGTACTTTCGCAGCAGCAACCATCGGTGCTAAATATAAAATCACACCAAATCTAACAGTTAATAGTAAAACAGCTGTAATCCAGGCAATTGATACATCAACAGCCATTTCTCCTCCTGAAAAATATCAGCATTTCTACAACATAATGCAAAAAATATTTTAAAAATAGGATGGAATATTTAGAATAAGTGTTCGTGCATATTCTACAAGGGTCATCAACATCCAACTACCAAAAACACCTAACGAAAAAGCAACGGTTAAAATTTTAGGGACGAAAGTTAATGACATTTCCTGAATTTGAGTGACAACCTGAAACACACTAATTAGCAACCCCACCGCCATACTTAATCCAAGCACCGGCAAACTAATTATCACAGCAGTCCATAACATCTCATTAGACATTGCAATTACCAGTTCAGTTGAAAAATCTCCCACCGAATTACAACCCCTTACAGTAAACTGGTTCTTTAAATGACGCGAATTCTAAAAGAAAGATTAAAAAATAGCCACTTTTTTAAATAAAAAGCTCAATTTTTATACAAACATGTGACTCAGATCAATTTTTTATTTTTTTAAAGAAGGATCACTACCATAAAAATATTATATTTTAAAAAAGTCAAATATTGTCAATTTTATATTCATTTTTCAAGCATCTTTTTACAACACAATATGTTATTATTCACCCATTGCAATCGTAATGGATCGAACCTAATGACTGAAACACCCCTGCAACTGGACGCTGACGAATTATTACACTTTGCCATTCGTGCCAGCCAAAATAATGAAAGCGAAAAAGCCATTCTGTATCTCAAACATGCCATTCAACAGGATCCTGAAAACGCCAAACTGCATTATTTCCTTGGAGCACAACATGCTGAAATCGGCATGTATGATCGAGCCATCAAAGAAATCACAAAAGCCATTGAATTGGAGCCAACTTTAGACATGGCACGTTTTCAATTAGGCTTACTCTATGCAACTTCAGCTAATATAGATGAAGCCAAACAAGCCTGGGCTACTTTTGATGAGCTTGATAAAGAGCACCCTTTGTATTTATTCAAAACGGGTTTACTTCACCTGGCCAACAATGAATTTTCTGATGCTGAATCAAATCTCAAAAAAGGTATTGAGTTGAATTCATTTAATCCAGACTTAAATGCTGACATGCAACGAATTCTGAATGAACTTCAGCAACAAAATACGGTAAACACAAACACTGAAAATAACAATCTTGACGCTGACGAAACTGAAGAAAACAAAGCAAGTGGTAATCACATTTTTCTATCAGCTTATAATAATGATGATAATGATAAACAACATTAAACATTGTTATTTTAGTAATAAGAGATTAGAAGTAAAAAACAATTCAACACTTTAAATATTATTAAGTTTATTTCATATCTAGTTTTTTGACTAATGTTTCACATTCTACGATCTGATTGCATTGTTTTTAAAATTTGATTTACCAGTTTAAAATGGGGCATCACAAGCAAATAAGTGTCGACATAACGACATACCTTTTATCCATTGCTTTTGATACTGTTCACAAGTATTTTAAGCTGTTGCTCTGAACCAACAAAACTATAAAACTTTGAATTAAAACTAGTCACTGTTTCCAGCCAGTTGGCTTCATCTAATCCCAGTTGATGCAGAATTTTAGGTGTATTATTGGGAATAAAGCCTTTCTTCTTTGGATGAATACAA
>JAPHSW010000235.1 GCA_026196615.1 Gammaproteobacteria bacterium
CTTTATCAGTTTGGAATGGAACCTAATTTTGAGGTTCAAAATTAATAGGTAAGCCACTGAATAAAAATGATAAAATCCTTAAAGACTTACCTATGAGGTGTCATTAATTACCTTGAAATGATCCAAATCTATCATAGTGAACACAATGTCGTTAATATTAGAGTTATTTTTTTCTAATCCCTGATTAAGATTGCGATATTTCCTAAGCACTTGAGCTATATCAGTCTTAACAATTGAGTTGAGGTAACGCCGATTTCCAAGTCCAGTCAATTCATCCGTCAAACTAATCTCATGAAGTTGGTCATGAGCTTTTTGTAGTTGCTGGGTGAGTTCTTCTTCCTTTGCTTTTTCTTTAGTTAAAAACGAACTGAGTGCCTCATTACGAAAGCCAGCTCGCAATAAGCGCAAACTAGCAACATGCATCAAGCTGCCAGCCTGTACCATAACAAAAATAAAAAATAATGTCAGAAATCCCAAAATAGTGTATATCATTCCACCCTCATAGAAAAAACGGAGCGAAACTGGTATAGCAGAGAGCAAAAGAAATGACAAATAAGAGGGTTTCCACGTATGGTATGTTGATACTGCAGATGCACATAGCGGCAAGAGACATAAGGCCCAAATCATTTGATACTCAGGTGAATTTTCCGGCCACAAAAAGAAGGATGGCAAAGCCCACATCAAACCAGAAGCACTAGTGCCAAAGACATGCCATTTTGCCCATTTACGTATATCTATCCCTGCGGGTGCTTTTCGCTGAAATGCAACAATAAGATAAGCCCGCAAAAAGGTGATCAGCGTAAAAATGCTCATCCACAAAGCAAGTTTCCATGAAGGAACAAGTTGCCAAAGTGCTATGCAGATTGAAATTGCAACCACAAAAACACCAACTAAACCAATCCAGGATTGCTTATAAAGCTGTTTTATCTGTGCTTCCCAAACTTTAATAACAACATTTGGGTTTTCCTGTACTTCCCATTCTTTCATTGTGTTGTTCATAGTCTATATGAGCCTGGAGTATAAAGACTTGAACAAAATTGAAGAATAAAATTTTATTTTGTTGTTCATACAACTTAATTCCTGAACAAAAGAGCAACTTAAATAAGTTCTCGATTAATTTTTCCTAGTTATAACCCTTTTATTCTTTTTACTCAACAATCTTTTCTCAGCATACATTACAGAGCAAAACAATTAAGAATGTACTGAATACACTGAATTTTATATTTTTAAAGAGTCGAAAGTAGATAATTTATACTATACTGATTATCATAAGTTGGCCATTTTATCCAGGTTACAATCGATTGCCCCAAAAAACCCTCACTAATTATTCGACCTCATTATCCACAAAAAAATCAGGATCCATAATTTCAATAAATCGCCTTGCCTGAGGAGAAAGGAATTTTCCTTTTCGTAAAACCAGACCATAGCTTCTTTTTGGAAAGTAATCATCCAATGGTTTTCGAACAATTTTTTCATCACCCGTCAAACAAACATCGGTCACAATTGAAACTCCCATTCCGAGTTCAACATACTTTTTAATAATTTCCCAACCACCAGCTTCAAGAGATACTTTAAAGGACAAGTTTTGCTGTCTGAAAGCCATATCCACAACTCGCCAGGTACTTAAGTGATGAGGGGGCAATATTAATCCATGAGGACTAATATCTTCAAGAGTAACATTTTCTTTCTCAGCAAGAGGATGATCTTCCGGCGTAATCAAAACAGGATTATAATTAAATATAGGTCTATATATAATATCTTCAGGTTCTTCAAGCATTGAACCTACCGCAAAATCAGCTTCATCTGCCCTGACCAGTGCCATTCCATCACGCCCTGTTACATTTAATAGTTTTAAATGTATTTGAGGGTATTTTTTATTAAATTCATCAACAAATTCTGGAAGAATATAAAGGATTGTCGATTCACCTGCTGCAATGTTTAAATCACCTGATTCCAGACGGCCTAAATTGGCAGCAAAGGTTTCATGTAATTTATCCACCCCATCAACTAACGAATTAGATAATTCGTAAAGCAGTTTTCCTTCAGGAGTTAATTGAATTTTTGGCCCTCGTCGTTCAAATAAATCAATATTCAACTCTCGCTCTAGTGCCTGAATTTGTAGTGTCACTGTCGGTTGACTCAAAAATAATTGTTCCGCCGCTTCACTGATACTACCCGTACGACTTGCATGACAAAATGCGCGCAATTGTTTCAAACGGTTTTGTTTATAATACATCGCAGGAATCTTACTCATACCTTCTCCTCATTAACTTAAAAATAATTATAGTATTAAGTTTTTCAATATACAAGATTGAAATAATTGATGTGACTAATACTAAATTCCCCTGTAAAGTGTCTGGAATTAGTGTCAAATAGCCTTTAGAGCTAGTAAGTACTTACTATTATTACTATTTAAATTTTTATTGAATTTCCCAATATTTATTTTTTACTTAAAAACTGATTAAAAAATAAACAGATATAGGCTTTTTTAAACATTCAGATAAACCAGGTTTAGAGAACAATTATGGAAATAAGCGCAGAATCAATTAATCAATTATTACTTGCCACTTTATTTATGGGAAGTTTGGGTATTATTCTTGCAGGTGTTCTTTCAATAGCTAATCGTCAACTCTATGTTTATGAAGATCCAAAGATAGATGAAGTAGAAGATCTACTACCTCACGCTAATTGTGGTGCCTGCGGTACACCTGGTTGCCGTCCATTTGCCGAAGCTCTAGTTGCACAAACAGTCGATCCTGGCCTGTGTACCGTTAACAGTCCAGATATGAATCAGATTATTGCAGACTTTTTAGGAGTTGAAGTCAGCCAACATGAAAAAAAGGTCGCTCGACTCGCCTGTGCAGGTGGCAATCATGTTGCTTATACCCGAGCTAATTATCAAGGTTTAAAAACCTGTCGTGCTGCTGCTCTGGTTTCAGGTGGTGGAAAGGGTTGTACCTGGGCCTGTTTAGGTCTTGAAGATTGTGGAACAGCCTGTGATTTTGATGCCATCTCATTTAATAAATTCAGTTTACCTGTTGTTGATGAAGATCTTTGTACAGCCTGTAACGATTGTGTCGTTGAATGCCCTAAAGATTTATTTTCCTTACAGCCCATCAGTAATAAATTATGGGTTGCCTGTAGTAACAAAGATAATATGGACGAAAGCGAGGCCTATTGTGATGTAGCTTGTAATGCTTGCACTCGCTGTGTCAGTGATGCCCCTGAAGGTCTTATTACCATACAAAATGATTTAGCCGTTATTGACTATAGCAAAAACGGCTTAGCCTCTAAAGTTGCCATAGAACGTTGCCCTACCGGAGCCATTGTCTGGAAAGATTACAATAGCGAATCTCAACGTGGTGTAGGCTCACGTAAAATTGTGCGCAAAGAACCAATTTCACGAATTGAACCTTTGCCAAGGGTGTAATAACTGTCTAGAACAAATTAACCGCCTAGAACAAATTAATTGTCTAGAACAAAATAATAGTTTGGGCTAACAAAAAGCCCAGAGTACACGAGTAACCAAGCTCGTAATTAATCGCCATAAGCCAAAACTAAGGACTAAATGATGTTTGATAAAATCCGAAAAAACCTTTCTTCAAAAGAGAATAAAACATTCCCTTATCCAGGAAAACGAATGGCGATGGACGGCAATGGTGCCGTCATTATGTGCGAACGTGAAGCTTCCGATGCGGCTGGAGCCTATCCTATTACTCCTTCCACTCAGATGGGTGAATATTGGGCTGAAGAAGTGGGTAAAGGGCACCTTAATACCGCTGACAGGCCTCTGATTTTCATTGAACCAGAAAGTGAACATGCAGCAGCTGCCGTTACAGCAGGCTTATCCATGACAGGTCTTCGCGCTGTTAATTTCTCATCAGCTCAGGGTGTGGCATTTATGCACGAGTCACTCTATGCAGCTGCAGGTAAAAGACTTCCTTATGTATTAAATATTGGTTGTCGTGCTATCACCAAAGCCAGTCTTAATGTCCATTGTGGTCACGATGATTATCACTGTGTTGATGATACAGGTTTTATCCAGGTTATGGCCAAAGATGCTCAGGAAGCAGCGGATCTCAACTTAATCATGCGTAGACTGGCAGAATTAGCACTGACACCAGCGATTGTTGCCCAGGATGGATTTCTGACGACTCACCTAATTGAATTATTAAAAGTACCTGAACGTGAGCTGATCCGTGAATATCTAGGTCATCCTGAAGATATCATTGACTGTCCGACCCCCGCACAAAAAATGATTTATGGTGAACAGCGTCGTCGTGTCCCCATGTCATGGGATGTTGATAACCCAGTCAGCACAGGAAGTGTGCAGAATCAGGATGCTTATATGCAGACTGTAGCGGCACAACGTCCTTATTTTTATGATCATATCAATGAACTGGCAGAGCAGGCAGCTGAAGAATACTTTAACCTGACTGGCCGACAATACGAGCGCGTAGAAGGTTATAAAACAGATGATGCTGATTATATTATCATAGCTCAAGGCAGTGTTATCGTTCAGGCTGAAGTAGTTGCTGATTATTTACGTGAAAGTCGCGGTCTGAAAGTTGGTGTATTAAATATGGCCCGATATGCCAGAACCAGGAGAGTCACGACCATCATGGCACATACAAAAAAGCCAATCATACGCAGCCGCGATATGCGGTCCGGTTTGGGATGTGAAACGGTGGGCGTGGGAATCCGCATTCCCTTGCCCTCGGCTGACGGTGCCGCTAGGTCGGGCATTTCTCCCGCCATC
>JAPHSW010000122.1 GCA_026196615.1 Gammaproteobacteria bacterium
CATATTTCGAACACCCCACCACTCTTTCTCTTCAGGGCGTCTACTTTGTTTTTCAAATAATCACTTCAGTGGAATGTACCAGCGCATATAAAGATATAAAACATTAAAGCCCGTTTTTATAAACTTCAGCTAAAATCTCTTTAGCACCTCTGGAAAGCAAATCATCTGCCAATTCAATGCCCAATTTTTCTGCATCAGAAGCTGGGCCTTGAACACTTCCTTCGACCAATTGCTTACCATCTGGCGAACCAACAAAAGATTTCATAGATAATTGATCACCATCCAGAACAGCAAAACCACCAATAGGAACCTGACAACCACCTTCAAGACGCTTATTCAAAGCACGCTCTGCAGTCAAACGAATGGTTGTTTCTTCATGAGACAATGCCGCAATCAATTCATGAGTCTGTTCATCATTCACACGACATTCAATACCCACAGCACCCTGCCCCATGGCTGGTAAACTTTGCTCCGTCGATAAATAACTGGTAATACGATCTTTCATTTCTAAACGAATTAAACCCGCTGCAGCAAGAATAATTGCATCATATTCACCATCATCTAATTTTTTTAGACGAGTATTCACATTACCACGCAAAAATTTGATTTGTAAATCAGGGCGATATTTGAGTAATTGGCTCTGGCGACGGAGGCTGGAAGTGCCCACAACAGCACCATTTGGTAAATCATCCAACTCAGCATAGGTATTAGAAACAAAGGCATCTCTAGGATCTTCACGTTCACAAATAACAGCCAAATGAAGTCCTTCAGGAAACTCAACAGGCACATCTTTCATAGAATGCACTGCAATGTCCGCATCACCCGCCAACAAGCCTTCTTCAAGTTCTTTAACAAAAAGACCTTTTCCACCTACTTTAGCCAGAGGAACATCTAGTATTTTATCTCCTTTCGAGACCATTTTAACCAATTCAACTTCCAAATCATCGTGCTTTGCAAGTAATTCATCTCGGACAAAGTAAGCCTGCCATAACGCCAGGGGACTTTTACGCGTTGCGATTTTGATTATTTTTTTGCTCATAATGCTCTATCAATTAAAAATTCTATCTGAAATGTTTTTGTTAAGAAAAGCATTGTACCAGACTCCTGACATATTCTCATTTTTTAAGCCTAATGATGTAGTTTTTTAAGGCTGTATTTTCAGGTTCAAGTACTATTAATTTTTCGGCATATTTAAGTGCTTCAACATGATTGTCATTGTCTTCATTTATTGACATCAGTCCGGTTAAAATCTCTTTATTATCCAAATGTAACAAGTGCGCTTTATATAAGATATCAAGGGCTTCATCTGTACGTTGAAAAGAATTCATAGCTATTCCGTAAACATAACTATAATGAGGGTTTTCTGGGGCAAGTAAGGCGGCTTTTGCTAAAGAAACGATGGCTTCTGAAAAAATTCGCAAACGAACTTGTAATAAACCCATTTCATGATAAATATCCGCATTATCGGATATCTGAATCAAACTATTCTGAAGGATTTGTAAGGCATCTTTATCACGATTTAAATTACTATAAAATGCAGCAAGTTTTAACCAGGCATCAGGTAAATTAGGCAATAGTTTCAATGCTTGTCGATAAGCTCGTTCTGTTCCTGCATAGTCATCATTTTCATAAGACTTATCACCTTTTTTTAAAAACGACCAGGCCTGTTGGTAGTCCATTTGATACAACTCTTCGGCTGATGGTGTTCGAGGAACAAATCGTTCCTGATGAGCACAGGAGGTTTGATGTTTAAGAGAGCCAGGATATTGGACACACTGTTTTGACTGTTTTATATGAGTTGTTATAAAAACTGAAAAATCCTCTCCATAAGAAATGCAAGGGATGAGTAAAAAACAATAAAAAAGAATGAATTTATAATTCAAAGTGATTCCAGAAAACAAATAAATGATAGAATATCATCAAATATAACAAAATGATCTCTCTATACAAAAAGCTTATACTAATTAAGCAATGAAAAGATTCCTACTAACCTCATTTTTGAAGACAAACTATAATTTATATGAGAACGATACTCCAAGAAACCATTTCAGCACAACGAAAAATCCTGGTTGATCTAATAAAACAACCTCTTTCAAAACTTGTACTTGAACTTGCAACTGATATTTCCAATACCATAAAACTAGAAGCTCATTTACATGAAGCATTCCCCGTTTTTCAACATTGCAAATATCTCTACATAATGGATGCTGATGGAATTCAAATCACTCAAACGATTCTATCCCATAGTAGTGAATCAAAAAGCCTTGGCAGAGATCGTTCAAAACGTCCATATATGCAGCTTGATTTTACTGTAGATGATTTTGCTCTTTCAGAAGCTTATATCAGTAAACATAACAAACGCCCATCAGTTACCGCCATTCATATGATCAGAGATCAACAACAAAGCCTGATTGGTTATCTAGGCGTTGACTATGATTTACGTGAGCTACCTGGTACAAATCACCTGTATAAAGAAAACTATAAATGGCAACAAATTAAAGGCGATCCTGCTATTCGCAGTGGTTTATTCGCCCAGCAGCGTATGCAAAGTGACATGGATAATAATATTGATAATGTCTTTGCGCTAATGCAAGCTTTAATCTGTGAGCATGGAGTTTTTCATGGAAAATTTCATTTTTCCAGTAGTAGAACAACAATCTGGTTATTAGATGATCCTTATAATTATCGTCTCTTGAGTATGAATGAACTAAACGATCCTGATATTTGTCTGGCCTATCCTCGTCATTCGTATTCACCTCTTGCCACTGTTCCCGCATCAGCAATTCCCAGGATTTTTGACTATTTTCAAAAATTACGCTTTGCCGATGAAACTATTTATTTAAGAGCAGGCTCCATTAACATTGTCAATGGAATGGTCAGTTTAAATTTTTCCTGTGATGGCTCACATTACTTACCTTATCAAGAATTCCTGGATAAAGGCATGGGGTTCTGGTTTGGAACAGAAGAAGTCGATCCCTTTCAATACGATGAAACCATCGAAATGATCTGTAGTAAAGGCTGTGACTATGTTTATAATTTTATTAATCAGCATAGACAGGGAAATAACTCTGAAGAACTGACTGATATCCCCCAAATAGAGCAAGATAAAATTGTTAAAGAGCTTGAAACCATCATGCAGGTCTATTCTCACTAACGTTATTTATAAATTTACACAAAATGTCATCAAAACTGCACAAAATGTCAATGAAGGATAAAAAATGATCATATAGTATAGCGGCATAATAAAAAGTATAAAAAAAGGAATAAATAATGCTCAACTCAAAATTCTTACCTGAAAAACAAGCCTTTAAAGTTAAGATTCATGGAGAATTTAACCTTCCCATGGCATTGCATTTCAGAAAGGCTTACCTTGAGCATGAATCAAGCAAGCACTCAAATAATACTAATCATTATGTGATTGATTTGTCAGAAACATCAAATATTGATAGTGCAGCCATAGGAAGTTTACTGCTTTGGAGCGATTATATGGCAATGAAAAATCCTGAGACGGGTCTTTACCTCATCAATGCCAACCAATACATCAAATCTGTTTTTGAAGCGATTAAAATCGAAAGTCATTACAAAAATATAAAACTCCACTAAAGGAGCCACCCGTCGTCAGATACGGTGTAATACATAAAAAGTATCTGACTTGGGTTAGATCGGGTATTATTTAATGATAAAAAGTGTCTGTGTCGTCAATTTATTGTTAATGTATTGTCCTGGATAAACCAATACCTGAATAACTTTACCAGAAAAAGTGGCATACAGTTTAGAATGGTCTAAATTCCATTGAGCATGGATAAGATTATTTTTTGCAATTGCATATTGAGTGGAAGCTTTGCTGTAAAGAATTTTTGCCTGTTGTAGTTCTTGCTCAGAAAGCACTGTTCTGTCAAAAAGTTCTTCAGCCCTTTCAAATTCTTTTTTTGCCTCAGCCCGATTCAAAGTTGCAAGTTTTATTTTCGCCTTAGCTTCATTAAGATTACTAACAATTAAGCTTGCATCATATTCTAACAACAAGTCCCCTTTTTTAACGCTTTGGTCTTTTTCCACAAAAACTTTACTAATGATGCCTGTTATTGGGGAAGTAATTTTCAAGCCATTAAAATTTGCATCCTGAGCAAGTGTATTGCTAGCTCCTAAAAAACATCCATAAAGAAATAGAACAAAAATCAGCCCAAACTTTATGCAATATTGTTTCGAGATAAATAACGTAAGATATTGTTTATTATTCATAATAATTCATTAAACTTCCAGTTAGAGAATCTAGTTTTGCCCACGCAACAGCCAATTCAAAAAAGGTTTGGGCTTTAAAAAGTTGTGCCTGACTGAGTTCTACCATCGCATCACCCAAATCACTGGTCACTTCCAATTCATAGAGTGCTCGACTTCTTTCCAGATAAAGATCACGATATTCCAAGTTAAAATCAGGGTCAGAATATTGTTGTTTCAAATCACTGATTTTAAGCCAAAGCTCCAAAATTTGCTGTTCTAATTCACGTTTAATTTGAAGTTGCTCTGCTTCCAACTGAATAAGTCTTCCAGTCACTTTTTTAATTTTGGCATTTTCCTGGCCTGCTTGATAGAGAGGTATTTTAACCTGGATACCAGCACGATACTTATCAGAGCTGCCTAAATCACGAGCATAATCAGCAGCTTGTAGATTAAGACTAATCACCGGGTATTTTTCTGCTTGAAATGCACTTATTTTTAATCGAACCGATTCAAGTTCATGATTTGATGCAATAAGACGTGGATTTTTTTCATAAGCAATTTCATAAAGTTGCTCAATATCTTTGAGCTCTCTTGATGCTGATAATAAATGCAACTGTTCAAGATCGGGTTTATCTAATTTAACCGACATATGCCCTGGATTAATGAGTTGTGCCAGCCTATGGCGAGTTAGACGTTGATCACTCAGAGCCTGAGTACGTTCCCTGCGGGATTCTCGAAAGTGATTTTCAATCTTTAATAAGTCTATTTCTGATAATTGCTTTAATTCAAAACGAGAGCGAGCTTTATCTAATGTGACATAATCAACTGCCATAGCTTCATTAGCATGATCATAAATAATATCAGCTAATAAAACATTAAAGTACGCTTGTAAAATACTCACCTTGCGCTTTGAAAGATAATCCGTATAAAGAGTTTCAACAGAGGCAAGATGATATTTACTGGCTTCAATATTGGCACTGGTACGACCAAAATCATAGAGTCGCTTATAAATATCAAGACTTAGTTTACTGTCATTGGTTTCACTTGAAGGGACAATACTAGAAGGATCAACATATCGTAAACGGCCATTAATTTCAGCAAAGACGCCTTGTTCAGAAATAGCCAGATCCTGTTCAGCCTGAGCCATTTGATACTGGGCTGAATAAGCCATAATTTCAGGTGAATCAGTGTTTGAAGCCTTACTCAGAGCATATTTTAAAGTCAAAGGCTCGGGTATAGGTTCTGATACAGAAGAATCGGCAGCCATTATCGTCATTGATAATGACAAAGGAATAAAGAACAAACCACTAAAATAGCTGAAACGAGACATATTTGAATTTAAAAAAAATCTTCGACTCACTCTACTGAGCCTTTTTTGATTTATGTGCTCTTTTATATTTTGAAAATTTCGTCTTTTCATATTCTTTGTCTACAACAAACTGACCCAGTAAAAGAAACTCTTCTTTACTTCCTGTTCGACCAGTAAAACGCATCACGCGCTTACCCTGCAAATCAAAAAATGCAATCACGGGAGTCGCTCTGACACGATTTTCTTTAAAAGCAAAATCCTTTTGTGTCATAGCTTTTCCCTGAAAGTTGGTCATTTCGACATCCCCTTCTATATCCACTGCAAAGATTAGAAAGTTATCCTTATAATACTTTTGTACCTCTTCCTGATTCAGTACATTGGTTTTCATCCAATGACAAAATGGACATTCATCCATTTCAAAAAATATTAGGATACCTTTTTTCCCTTCTTCTTTTGCTGTTTGCAGTTCTTCAGAAAAATCACCAAAAGTTGAATCAAAGAAATGCTCTTCAGGATTTTTAGTTGGAGCTGCAAAACTGCTTGATATAAACATAAAACACAATGTGAAAAAAAACAGACGATTTCGGTAAGTATTAATTAACAATTTACTTCTCCTGCTTTGACATACTTGAAAATTGTAAAATCAATTGATTGAGTTTTCTTTCCGTGACCATTCCAGTAAGCTTTTTGGCAACATTTCCTTGAGGATCAATCAAAATGGAAGTTGGTAAACCACGAGGCTCACCTAATGCATCAATAATTTCATCATTAACTCGGGTTATTGGATATGAAACTAAATAAAGTGCCATGAATTTTTGCAAGCGCTCATCTTTTATTCCTGGCTCATAATTGACACCAATAACAACAGCATCTTCATTATCTAGATGAAAATCAGATAAGTCTGGTATTTCTTTTCGACAAGGTGGGCACCAGGTCGCCCAAAAATTGACCAACACCCATTTACCCTTATACTGTGACAGTTTGTGGTTTTCACCATCCGTATCAGTAAAGGAAAAATCAACGGCTGGAACCGTGGATGAAAGTAACAAAAATGCAGCTAAAATAAAAAATTGAATCCATTTATTTATTCTACTTACTTTAAAAAGAGTGACTCGATTAGTTTTCATATAATTATTGATATCTTTTCATGATTGTTTTTTTAAGTGAGTAATGTAAGTTTATTCGTCATAAGATGCAAAGATTTTTTTTATCGGAACATTGAGAGACTCGGATAATGCCTTATTGCTTTGACCTATTAAGTGAGATAAAGGTTCCTCAGAAGTTGATTTAGGTAATGGATAAGGTAGCTTTTCATATAAATCCCAAAGGGTCATATGCTCAAGATCAATACCAAGGGCCCACTTATCATTCTCCGTCTTCAAAACCCAGCCCAATGTTTCTAATTCATAAAGCAGCTCATCAAGTGTTTTTTCATGACGTAGAGTCATATCGTTATATATTTGCTCATCTTTTAAAGTTTCCCCCGAGATTGAAGCTTTAGATAACAATCGTAAAACATGGAATGTAGATTGAAACTGATGAACAGTATGTGAATATTGTGGTGATGAGAAATCGAATAAAGACAGAGAGCGAGCAGTGACAGCACCTAACAATGTCACCAACCATGAAATATAAATCCAGATCAAAAAAATGGGGACTGTAGCCAGAGTACCATAAAGACTGCTGTACGTTGTATTATAACTGACATACAAAGCAAAACCTTTTTTGGACAGTTCAAAAAAAAGTGTTGCAGTAAGTCCACCAATTAGAGCATGTAGTAATTTCACACGAGCATTTGGAACCACTAGATAAACCAGAGTAAATGCCAGTAGTGTCATTATGACCGGTACCATTCGTAACATCTGAGAGCGAACACCGATAGTATCAGCGGCATTGGTGATAAGAGGCAATGAAACAATATATGAAGTGACCATCAAACTCACTCCCATTAATATAGGTCCAAGAGTTAAAACAGCCCAATACGTGAGAAAAGTTCGTAATAGATTTTTACTTTTTTTCTCTCCCCATATATGGTTAAGCGCCTTATCAATTTGCCACATCAACAATAAAGCCACTGCAAATAAGCCCAATAATCCCACAAGAGTGAGTCGTGAAGCTTTACTGACAAATTCATTTAAGTAATTTTGTATCAGTTCACTGGATGAAGGAATGAAGTTAGAAAATATGAATTGTTGAATTTCAAGAAAGAGATCCTGAAAAACAGAAAAAGAAGAAAAACCTGCAAAAATAACAGCAAGCAGAGGAACTAGCGATAAAAGCGAGGTATAACTCAATGCTGATGCCATTTCTGTACAACGTAACAGAGAAAAACGTTGTAAAACAAAAAGCACAAAATGAAAAAAGACTTTTAAATGTATCATCTGTATAACTATTAACCTAAAACTTAGTCAAAAAAAAAGGGAGATTTTCATCCCCCCTCCTTTTTACTACAATCACTAGTCATTAAAAAGCATTCATTACTTCAAAAATAACTATTCAGCATTTTATAGTTACTTAAAACGAGCTGCAACTGCTTTATCTTGTTCAATACTTTGTTTCTTAGCCATTTCTGTTTGCTCAAGTGCCTTAGTCGCTAAAGAAGTCGCTTTGGCAACATCCCCAGCAGCCAGACTTTTTTCAGCTTGCTTAATAAACTTTCCCGTATCGCGCCATGCATAACCACCATCAACAGCTACTTTTAATGCAGATTTAGCATCACTAATAATATTCTGTACTTTTTGCTCACTAGCAGAAAGTGATTTATCTGCACTGACAGTATCACTTGAAGTACCGGCAGAAGATGAGCCCGTTGTTTGACAACCTGTTGCAAGACCCATTGCTAAAGCAGCTACCCCCAGATACTTAGCATATTTTGTAAATTTCATTCTTTTAACGACTCCTGATTTTATTAATTCAGATCTTATTGTTAATTCAGCTATTCTCGATTAAGCTATTCTCACTTTGCTTTCTTAGTCTAGCCTAAGCCAAAGTTAACACTGCCTTTGAATACTGTCAAGAAAAGCCTGCATGCAAGCACACTTATAAAGATAGTTTAATATATTAATATAGGCCTTTTATGTCTTACATAACATGTTTTTTGTAAGGTTAATCATAGAATTTTCATTTTATAGTGATATTTTTAGAAAATAACCTTTTTTTAGTCATTTTTATTTTCAGTAGTTATTACTTTTAATAGTTGAGAACCCAATGTCCCAAATTCTTGTTTTATATTATTCCCGCCACGGTGCAACAGCCGAAATGGCTCAGCTTATTTCACGTGGTATTGAAAAAGTCTCTGGTATGCAAGCCATGCTTAGAACCGTGCCAGAAGTTTCAACAGTATGTGAAGCCACTCAAAGCAGCATTCCAGATCAAGGTGCTCCTTATGTCAGTACTGATGATCTCGCCAATTGTAGTGGTTTAATATTGGGGAGCCCCACACGATTTGGTAATATGGCCGCCCCTATGAAATATTTTATTGACGCAACATCAGCCAACTGGATGTCAGGCCATTTAGCAGGCAAACCAGCTGGCCTATTCACTTCTGCATCCAGCCTTCATGGGGGGCATGAAAGTACATTACTTTCCATGATGTTACCATTGCTACATCACGGTATGCTTTTGGTAGGCTCTCCGTATAGTGAGTCTGAACTTATTTCAACAACAACAGGCGGTACACCCTATGGGCCTAGCCATCTGGCAGGAAAAGAAAGTAATATGCCCATTAGTGTGGATGAAAAAAACCTCTGCATAGCTTTAGGTCAGCGTGTAGCTGAAATTGCCAGCAAACTAAACTCAATAAATGAATCGAAATAATGCCTGATAACTCTACTGAAACTCAAAAAAAACTACAATTTTTACAAAATTTGGCTTTAATTGGATATTTTTCATTATTAATTATCTTGATGATCAATATTGTTTGGCTCATTCCTTCCCGACATTTTCCAACTGCATTAGTACTGATTGTCGTAGCAGGCCCTCTTTTATTTCCAATGAGAGGCTTATTAAACAATAATACCTACACCTATCAATGGGCGAGCTTTCTGTCTCTGGCATATTTTGCACATGGAATCAGTGAAGTATCAGCCTATCCAGAGATTTGGTATGCAGGTATTTTAGAAACACTGGCTTCAGTTATTATGTATATTGGTTGCGTCATGTATGCTCGTATCTTTAAAAAAGAGTATAAGAAAAACCTCAAAGAAAAAGAAAAAGAAGAAGAAGCAGAAAAAGAACGGAGTCAGGACTTATAAATATTGTTTGATAAAAGGAATGGTGACTTTTCTTTGTTCTGCCAGACTTTCATAGTCTAGTTTTTCCAATAACTTAATGAGATCTGTCATATTTCTTGTGGCTCGATTTAACAAATAGTTGGCAATCTCATCGGTCATTTCAAAACCTTTTTGATGGGCACGAAGTTTTAACGCTTCAATTTTGTCTTGATCACTCAAAAGTTGTATCTGATACGTCAACCCCCAGGTTAAGCGTGATTTTAAGTCGGGTAAGTCAATATCAAGGTTTATTGCACTATTATTTGCAGCTAAAATCAATCGACCATTATTATCACGAATTCGATTAAAAAAATGAAATAGCGCTTCTTCCCATGCGCGCTGTCCTATGACTTTATGGACATCATCAAGACACACAAGGTCCATCATTTCTAAACCATCCAATAGCTCTGGAGAAAAATCATCGTCTAATTCTAGTGGAATATAGAGAGCATTGAGATCATTCGACTGGTAATATCCAGTGATAGCTTGTAAAAGATGAGTTTTCCCAGCACCTGATTCCCCCCAAATAAAAACCAGTTGCTCATTTTCATTTTCCAAAGAGTGAATTAATTGCTGATTATCTCCAACAACATAATTATCAAAGGCAGCACATTCAGGTGCTTGAAAAGAAAGAGGTAATTGATTTTTCATTTATTCTATTGTTTGAATTAATATTAGATGGATACTTTGACATTAAGGGCATGCAAATTAATATAGACATCAACTCAGATTGGTGTCATTCATATAGATTGAGCATTATAATCATAATGCATCAAATCATAAACAATTGAGCCATTCATTTATACAGTATGTTAACAAAAAAATTATCCATTCCACTACAAAATATCCAGCATCCCCTGCTTGAAGAAAAAAAGGTGCGTTTAGACATATTAAGAACGGATAAGACTGATCCCATTATTTCAGGAAACAAATGGTTCAAACTTAAATATAATCTAATCGAAGCTCAGAAACAGGCATGTACAACACTCTTGAGCTTTGGAGGCCCCTTTTCCAATCATTTACACGCTCTAGCCACGGCTGGTAAGGCTTATCATTTCAATACAATTGGCATTATTCGTGGTGAGCAACACTTGCCTTTGAATCCCACATTATCCGATCTGGTAAAACAAGAGATGAAACTTTATTTTGTTGATCGAAAAACATATCGAAATAAACATTTACCAGAAGTAATTGAACAAATATCACAAATGGTTCTAAAAGATGATCCTTTCAAAGAAGGTAAACTTGCCGATAAATTTTATTTAGTTCCAGAGGGTGGTACGAATAAACTCGCAGTTATAGGCGCTTCAGAAATAGCATCCTTCATACCAAATGAAACCAATTATGTTTGCGTACCCTGTGGCACAGGTGGAACTATGACAGGAATCATTAAAGGCTTAGCAGATTTACAACACTGTCAAAACAAGCTTACACAGAATAAACTGGAACCAGTTATTCTTGGTTTTCCTGCAATGAAAGGCGGCCAATTTCTTGAACAAGTGATTAATGATCTCCTTATGGAACAAAACATTTTAACCAAACAAGAAGCATGGGAATTAATATATGACTGGCATTTTGGAGGATTCGGTAAAATAAATAAGACACTTGCAGAGTTTATGGATGATTTTGAAAAAAAATATTCACTTGAACTCGATCCAATTTACACAGCCAAAATGATGTATGCTATTGTAAGCATGCTTGAAATGGATTTCTTTCCCCGAGGGAGCAGAATTGTTGCGATACACACAGGTGGATTACAGGGAAAAAGAGGAATGGAACAAAGAATTAAGTCATTGCTATCATAATAATAATAAAGGCAACTATAACAGAGACAAAGGTAGTCTAATAAAATTATGAGGATAATATAAATTTCATGGAACTAAAAAACACGATTCTTCAACTTTTTCCAAAACTCAATAATGCCAATAGTTCAGACGGTATTAACATACTAGAACATTCTCAACAAATGACGATACCTGCAGGAACAATTGTGTTTCATCAGGGTGATCAATGTCTAAATTACCTTCTTATTATCTCTGGTTCGGTAAAAGTAATCACTCGTGCAGAAAATGGACGTGAAATAGTCCTTTATCATATTACCAGTGGGGGTTCCTGTGTTTTGACCACCAGCTGTTTAATTTCTTCTGAAGACTATCCTGCTGAAGGAATAACAGAAACCGATATTTTGGCTCTGGCCATTCCCAAAAATATCTTTGAACAATATATGGGTGAGTCTAAATCTTTTAGAAAACAAGTCTTTCACTCCTATGGAGATCGACTCATCAAATTAATCACTCTGGTTGAAGAAATTAGCTTTGCCAAGCTGGATATACGCTTAGCCAAGTACTTATTAACCAATGGTTCGGTGAACACGCCAATCCGCACCACTCACCAGGCACTTGCTACAGAATTGGGCTCAGCACGAGAGGTCATCAGCCGACAGTTAAAGGAATTTGAAAATAGAGGCTGGGTTAAATTAAATCGTGGTAAAATCGAAATTACTAATCATGATGCCTTAGCCAATTTATTACCATAAGTTACTTAAGACCTATTTCTTACCCTGAAGTCCCTAAAATAGGGTCTTCCTTCGTCAACAATCAAGTCTGTTACAAGTCACAAATGTATATTTGTGTACCTGTAACAGAACACCCCATCAATACTTTCTTCATTCTTTAAATCCCTCATATTAAATGAGGGATATTTTTTAAACATTTCAGGCAGGATATAATTGGTCTATTCAATCTGTAAATTTTAAAGGAAGAAATTATTATGGAAAATAATAGGTTAGAGGACTTAAACATTAATGAGCTTTCAACAGCGTTAAAATTAATTGCTGAACCTAGTCGTTTAAAAATATTATCCAGCCTCAATTTGAATTGTCAGCCCGTTGCTGACATTGTTACAGCAACAGAAATAGGACAAACAACCGTATCATTTCATTTAAAATTGCTTCGTGAAGCGGGCATGGTTCGTCCCAAAAGAATGGGAAATCAAATTTTTTACTGCTTACCTGATCAAAAACTGGTTGATCTTATATGCCATTTTAATCAATGGATGGAAAACAGACAAACGTTCAAAGCCGTATAAGATTCAATAAAATCGGTCTCAAAGACACTTTTGTTACATCTTTTCAATCACTCATCAAATTTTTAAGCCATTAATACAAAAAAATCTTAAAAGCATTCATTTATAAGTGACATTATCACTTAACGAATTTATTTTATCTGGCAGAATACAAACATTGAATAAATAAATAAATAGCAAATAATAATTTTGGAGCTTATAAATGAAAAATGTTGGTGGAATAGATAAGATTTTACGTATTGTTGTTGGTCTCGCTTTGATTGCCTCAGTATTTTTTGTTCCTGTCATGAACCCTTGGGGTTGGATAGGTGTTGTGCCATTATTAACGGGTTTATTTAACTTTTGTCCATTCTACCCATTACTTGGTCTGAACACTTGCAGTAAATGTAAAGATTAATTATTAAAATAAGTGTCTTAATAAACTATCGAACTAGAAGACATTTGTTATTTTTTTGTATTAAACAGATTACCCAGTTTCTGTTTAATACATCATCAGGTAGTAAATTTGCTTTATCCTCTACCTGACGCTCTACTGAATGAATTTTTATTCATTCGCTTTAGTCACAAACTCATGGCGTGACTATAGCAAGGTGTTTTTTTATAGTGCAACTATTCCCCCCCATTGCATAATGATTTTAAAAGCACCTTGCTATAGTGATAAAATGAGACCTCTCTTACAGCACATCTATCATAAAAAATCTTATAAACTCCAAAGGGTAGTATGAATAAATACTAGGGTATTCCCATATTCTTTTTTTTCTTTGATAGCATACAATGATAAATCACTCAAAAAGGGTCATTGGATGACCAATATCAAAAAGAGAGAAAGACTTATGCCACAGTTTATTTCTTTAAATCAATCACTTTTAAATTCTCACAAAAAATACACATTCTTGTTCCTCATGCTATTCATCAATATAAATCTCCATGCATCGGAATCCTGCACTAGTTTATATGAAAAAGGTAAGTTTACTCAGGCATTTAATAAATGCTCTATTGATGCCACAAACAATTCATCAAATGCTCATTATATTTTGGGGCAGTTATATACCAATGGTTTGGGCGTTGAAAAAAACATCAATAAAGGTATTTCTTATTATAGACAAGCCGTTTTAAACAATGATGTTGATTCTCAAATTGCTCTGGGGAAATTTCATGTCAGTAATGACAACTACCTCCAAAGCCACATATTCTTTTCCTTAGCAATTGATAATGGCAGTTTAAACGCTTTAAGTTTTAAGAACGAAGCTGAAGAAAGCCTAACTGCTCAAGAATTAGAACGCTCAAAAGCCTTTCTTAACATAGTCAAAGCAGCTATTGAACAACAAAGAAAAATTCAGCAAAGAAAACAACTAGTGAGTAATTAAAAGAAGCTAACAATCCATTGGCTGAGAACTCTGCCAATACATTTTATTCAGATGGGTTAAAAAGTTAGTGGAATCCAGGGACAGAAGGCATAATTCACTATATTATCTATAGTGAATTATGTATGCCAATTATAAAAACATAATCAGATAAAAATAAGGCTATAGCGCTGCAAAAGCCTCATCAAAGTCCTTCGCTGCTGCATCAGTAAATTCAAAGTTATTGCGAATATATTCCAAAGTACGTTTCTCTGTATCTGTCACACCTGGGCCATCATTTGCAGACTTGAACAAATCAACAACTTCATCTTTTGATAATTTGCCTTCACCTCGACCTGTCGTATGTTCTTTAGCTAAATCCAGTAATTCTTTTTCATATTGAACGCCATCAATTGATTGATAAGCCATATTATTTTTCCTTATTAATAATTAAAAATTTAAAAAATGTCAGGTTCAAAATTTTTCAAAGAAACAGTAGCAATTTTTATTATTTTATTAGATTAAACCTTGTCTGATAAAAAATCAATATGAATTAATAAAACAATACCAACCATGAATAAAGCTCTAAAAAGAGGTTAATCAAAGATGTGTGGCAATGATATAGTAGTCAAAGAGACCACAATCAGGTATGAGCAAACCACGTTTTAACAGCCTGCATGGGTTACAATAAATACTCCAAAAAGTTCTTTGGGATCATCGCCTTCATCAGTATTAATGGCACCATTTAGACCATGAGGTTGTGGTGGTGCAATAGTCCCCATTGGGATATTCACATTCCCCCCGTTATAAACACCACTTAAGACAGGCTTTCCAAATAAATCAAAAACAGAGTGTATTCTATAAGCCGCCCCTATTTTCACAATTTTTGATAAATCAACACCGACTTCAGTCTCTCTATCATAGTTATAAATTGTGATCCGCCCTCTTCGAGCATCATATTTATTATTACTATAAAATATTTTTTTACCGTTTGCTGGTTCAGTATTGGTGAAGAGATTACCACTGATATCACTGATTTGGCTGGAGTTACCTGAAAGCCCATGAAAGATGTCATTATCTTTCATATTAATCTGCTCCCAATTACCATTCACTTTGAAATTCTGTACTAAATAATTACCCGTCAGATCGGCATTTTTATTTGAGAAAGGAACATCTTTATAAGTACTGGCATAACCAATCATAGTCCGACCAATATCAGAATACCCCTGATTGTTTTTAATCAATAAATTTTTAACAGGTTGATACCCTCCCACTAAACAATCATATTTTTTCATGCCCTTTCGTATATCAGACGCTCCCGTTAAAAACCAGACATTATCCTGAATATCAAAATTCTCAATGCCACGATTATTCTGATTACCCGTTTGATAGGCATGTATTCCTGTGCCAAAACCAAAAAAAATAATATTATTTGTTATTTTTTTCACACCATCAAAATTTTGTGTATAAATGGCATGTCCATGCCCCCTTCCATAAGAACCATCAGATGGTTGAGCACTCCAGCCATTATTATAAATAATACTGCCATAAATCTCAGTATCGACTCCAGCAAAACC
Organism: Gammaproteobacteria bacterium; assembly: GCA_026196615.1. Lineage (GTDB taxonomy): Bacteria > Pseudomonadota > Gammaproteobacteria > GRL18 > GRL18 > GRL18. The sequence continues at coordinate 15,803 of JAPHSW010000122.1, forward strand.
ATCCTGTCTTTTGCTCCAGGCATTAATACCTCCCATATTATCATGAGAGATAAAATTAATAATTCGGTTCGTAGAACCAATAACATCAACACCACCATTTAATGTGATATCTGATGGATTCGATGAATTATCTACTGTTGAGACTCGCTTATTATCATAGCTAGTAACTTCAATTCCATAGTAATGTGTCCACATACCATTAATCTGTAAACCTGCACCAGAATCGGCATTAGTGGTATCAATCATCACCCGTGATCCTGGGTAAGGTTTGACTATAATAGGTGAGCTTTCACTGCCACGTAATTCACTGACAAATGTCCCCTTATAGATACCAGCCATTAACCATAAAGTATCACCATCCTGAACAATATTATTATTTTTAAGTGCAGTAGCTAAATCCAGAGGCTCTTCTTTAGTACCTGCTGCATTCGGTTTACCTGTAGGTGAAGCAAAGATACCAACAGGATTAACAATAGGTAAAGAATTACAATAAGAGCCAGAAAATGTGACTTCATTGTAAACATTAAAAGCATCGGGAGAAGTTAATGTAGTTGACTTTGTCGCTTGACTGAACAGGCTCAGTTTAAGAGCAGTTGACATTCCATAATCGCTGGCTGAAGCCGTTAAAGAAACAATAAAAAATCCAATAGCAGCATATAATTTTGATAAAGTCATTCCGTGACTAGCCTCTGTATTAAGTTTAAACAAAAGCTTACAAAAAATGAGAAAAATAATCTGTGATGTATTATTTAAAATCAAGAATAGAAATAAAAGCAGCTTTTTAATAACCTTAATTTCAAACTATTTCTGATATCAAAGATGTCACATTATCTAAAGAGTAGATAAGGCTTTCAGTATTGAGCCGTAATACGAGAAAATTGAGGGATTATACTGCTGACTGAATAATACTATTATTAAGTCAGCAGTAATTTCCAAACATATTGATGCACTTTATATTATAAAAAGTAGGATTATCTTTACAATTCTAGGGTGTTTTCTACCCTGTTAATAATATTTCAATCCGATTATTATAGAAATAAAAATATGTAAGTTATACTTGAAAACTATAAATATTTAAAAAAATCAAATAGTTGTATTTTAAAAAAAAATTAGTGTTTAACAATTAAAGAGTAAAGAATTATTCTGTGAAAAATTATATTCTTTATATAAAAAATAATTAGACGGCTGACTGAATAATAGTATTATTCAGTCAGCCGTAATTGGCGGGAATTATGGCGGATTGCGTCATGAGCCCATAACACTGTTAGAGAGTAACAATGAATATTAGTGACAGACTTCAGGAAGCTAAAGAAATAGGTTCTTGGTTACATGGTAAAGTCAATAATATTTCAGTCCCTAATGACAAAAGAACTGTTATGGCTCTTTCTATTTTACAGCAAGCACTAGATGTTACTGATGGATTAGTAATCCTATTAGAAAATAACTTGCCCGGTCCAGCATTGGCCTTAGCACGGCCAATGCATGAAGGCTATGTAAGAGGTGTTTGGTTATTAGCGCATGCTTCAGAAGAAAGCGTTGAGAGATTTGAAACAGGTAGATGCCCAAATTTTCCAGAGCTTCTAAAACAAATAGGAGATGATCCTGAAACAGGCGGAGCATTTATAAAAGGTATGACAGATTTAAATCTAAGCTCTTTCCATGATTTAACTCATGGAGGAATGGAGCATGTAATTAGAAGAACTACAGGCTCAGCTATTGAGCCAAATTACTCTGAAGATGAAATTATCAATCTCATAAAAATTAGAAACCAATACTCCATGCTTATAACTTGTTTTTTACTTTTGCTAGCAAATGATCAAGGGTCAATGGAAGAGTTATTGAAAAAAAGAGAAGAGTGGAGAGATGCTCTCTAACAAGAGAGCTAAGCTGACAAAAATCTTAATTAAAGCGTTAGAGTTAAAAATAAAGATAAAACCATTAACAAAAAAAATAGTATTGATATATGGAATATGGTTTGTATTTTGGGTTTTACTTACTCTTTATGGTAAGTACTTTACTAATCATGATGAGTTTGGAGTTAGTTCTCATTTGTTACTAACCTTAACAGGTTTACCAATGTCCATTTTTTCATGGTTTGGGCCAAATGGAACATTAAATGGAGTTTTATTAGCTGGAACCATAGGCCTTACTCAGTGGTGTGCAATATCAGAAATTAGTGGCCACTTAAAAACAAAGAAAAAATGAAACAAGTAGAAAAAATTACAGCTTTTACAATAAGTACAATTGTTTTTGTGTTCTATATTTACATGATTTTTTTAGTTTCTGATTTTAAAGAATTATTTGAAAACACAAATTCAGGACTTCCATTTCAAACAAGTTTGACAATATCAACTTACATGTTTTGGATTTTGTTCTCTATTCTACAGCCTCGTTAGGCATCTAAAATGGAAAAGGCTGAAGTCACGGCAGTAATAGAAAAAATCGAGAAAGAGTTTGGGTTATTTCCCTATGATTTTTTTCGTCTGCTCACTGATTGTGAAAATAAGGGTTTTGATTACGAGTCAGAAAATAAGACTTGGGGCTACATTAAAGATGAAGGCTGGCACGACCTAAATATGGATAACTATATATTATGGGCAACCACTGATAATGCAGATCTCATTTGGTGGAATGGTGAAAGAGTAATTGCCATGAGCCCAAGAAGCTCCGAATATATGTCGATCAAAATTCGACCTCTGAATTTCATTCGAGAAATATCCAGAGGAACAATAACGGGTATATTTCCCCATGATTTATGGCAGGAAAATTCCTAACAAAAACAAGCAGGGTTTTCAGGTTGGTGGGTAGTTTTACTACTAGTACCTTTCCTAAATATTGCAATAATCTGGTTATTTGCATTTATTGATTGGCCCATTGAAAATAAAGCTTAACAATAGTCAAGGATAGTAAAATGAAATCTAAAATCTCTATACTTTTAATCATTTTAGCATGTAGTAATGCATATGCTGGGGATAGGTTAAAAGGTGATGAATTAAAAGAGTTCTGGACAGATAAAACTATTATTGGTGTGCACCACAAAATGGGTGCTATAAAAACTTATCATTCTGAAGATGGTTCAGTTCATAGTAAATCAAGTTCAGGTGCAGTACGTAATGGAAAATGGTGGATTGATGAGTCATCAAACAAAAAATGTATAAAATGGGATCACAAAAATAAAAAAGGCTGTCATTATACTGAAGTCAATCAAAATGGTACTCACACTCTTGTACACGGAAAAAAAGGCAAAAAATTAGTTGAAATACAATCAAGCGAAAAAGGGAACAAGCTTTAAAATTGTTAGCCAACCAGCAAATCGAGAGGGATTTTTTGGACGCACTTTCATTTCAAAACTCTAAGTATGGTTCACGACTATACACATGCAACAATCTCTCTGGGAATCCAAAAATAGCATAATTGACGTTATGTTTAAATTTATAAAAGTTTGGTAAAAAATCGAATTATTCCACATCCTCGTTATGAGTCACAAGAACAAATATGAGCAGTAAAGTAGAGATTAAAACATTAGAAGAACTTCATGGTATGCACACTGGTACATTAATGAACCGTCGTGCCGCTTTACTAAAATGTGAAGAAGCCTTTGAAGTATCAGATCGTAATAATTATGAAACTAAACCATTACCTAAAAATACTGGTTTCATAGAGTTCAAAGACAC
>JAPHSW010000222.1 GCA_026196615.1 Gammaproteobacteria bacterium
ATTGGGTGGAGAATATTTAGATAAAAAAGTAGGCTCGTGCGTGTATTCTGATATCACAATTTTTAGTTTTCATCCTGCAAAAATGATTACTAGTGGTGAAGGTGGAATGATATTAACCAATAGCTCACAATTAGCAGTTAAAATTGAGCAATTGCGTACACATGGTGTAATTAGACAAGCTGAGCTAATGACTGAAGAACCACATGGTGATTGGTATTATCAGCAGATAAGTCTGGGCTTTAATTATCGTATTACGGATATTCAAGCTGCTCTTGGCTTATCTCAGTTGAAGCGTCTTGATGAATTTGTAGACAAACGCCGGAAATTGGCTGAACAATATAATCAAAAACTTAAATCTTTCCCAATTACAATTCCTTGGCAAAGTCCTGATACTCTTTCATCATGGCATATTTATGTAATTCGATTAAATTTAACAAAATTGAAAATTAATAGAAAAACCGTTTTTGAACGATTACGTCAGGTTGGTATCGGTGTTCATGTGCATTATATTCCGGTTCATACACAGCCTTATTATCAAAGCTTTGGTTTTAAGTGGGGGGATTTTCCACAGAGTGAATCTTATTACCAGGAAGCATTGACCCTACCTTTATTTACAGAATTAACAGAAAAGCAACTCAATTTTATTGTACAAGAACTCGATCATATTTTATTCAACTAGCAAATTTATTAGGTGTGATTCTTAATCATGAATATAGCTATCATTCCTGCCAGAGGAGGGAGTAAACGTATACCTCACAAGAATATTCGTTCCTTCTGTGGAAAACCAATTATTGGATATTCAATTGAAGCAGCCTTAGAAAGTCAATTGTTTGATGACGTGATTGTTTCAACAGATGATGATGAAATTTCCAGTGTAGCAAGAGAATTTGGTGCTAGTGTACCTTTTAAACGTCCTGAGAGTTTGTCAGATGACTTTACTGGCACGACCCCTGTTATTCAACATGCGGTTAATTGGTATTCTAGAAAAAAGAGCAAACCTGATTCTATTTGTTGCTTATATGCGACAGCTCCTTTTTTGCAAAGTCAATATATTCAGGAAGGTTTTAATAAATTAGAAAGTGTCACTCAGGGGTTTGTTTATTCATTGACAACTTATGCTTTTCCCATACAACGTGCTCAAAAAATGGATGAGAATGGACACCCATCTCCTTTTAATCCGCAATATATGTCAGCGCGTTCGCAAGATCTTGAGGAAGCTTATCATGATGCAGGACAATTTTATTGGTGGACAGAAACATCACTTAATCAGGGAGCAAAAGAAACATTAGGCGTTGTACTTCCTCGATATCGAGTTCAGGATATTGATACTTTGGAAGATTGGAAGCGAGCAGAGCTGATGTATCAAGCTCTTGATTCTGATTTATAAAAGTAAGTAAAAAAATAACTTATGAATAATATAAGACCGTTTCAAGAAATTAATGCCTATCGATTGAAATTAAGAGCAATAACAGAAAATGATTTGGAACAATTACTCTTTTGGCGAAATTCTCCAGAAATACGTAATAATATGTTGTCTCAAAATATTATTACGTTAGAGGAACAAAAAAAATGGTTTCAATCAATAATGAACGAGCATTTAGATGATTTTCATTTTATTGTTGAGTACAAAGAATCCCTGGTTGGTTATGCAAACTATAAACCAGCAAAAAATATAATCCATGATAGTGATTCACAAGGTTATGAAAAAGGGCAAACGGGACTTTATATTGGTGAAAAAAAATATCGTGGTACTGTCTTAGCTTATTGTCTTGCTTTGGCATTGTTGGATTTTGTTTTCCTTGAATTGAATGAAAAAGAAATTGATGCAGTGGTACTAGAACATAATCAGGCAGCGATTCGATTTAATGAAAAATTAGGTTATAAAATGCTTTCGAATGAAGAGGGTTTAACATCAATGAATCTTAAACGGGCTAATTATTTTGAAGCCAAAAATGAATTATTAAAAACGATTAGAGTATAAGAATTCAGAGTTAATTACATATATAAAAATGAGTTATAAATAAAGTATGAGCAATGAAATATTAAATAATGATCAGCGTCTTATGGATGTTTTCTGTAACGCTTTGTCTGTTTCTGAAACTATGATTAATGATGATTTAGAATACAATAGTATCCAACAATGGGATTCAACTGCCCACATGGCTTTGGTTGCTCAGTTGGAAGCTGAATTTGATATTATGATGGATATTGATGATATTATTGATATGAGTAGTGTTGGAAAATGCAAAGAAATTCTAAAAAAGTATAATGTCGAATTTTAATTTAAGTCATGACGATAGTCTTCAACTTAAGGGGAAGAGGGCTGTTATTACTGGTGCATCACAAGGCATGGGTGAAGCTATGGCGGGTGAATTTGCACGTGCTGGTGTGAATTTAATTCTGATTGCTAGAAATGAAGAAAAACTTCAAAATATTCAAACAGAATTATTGGACTATGATGTTCAGGTTGATTATTTTGCTATTGATTTAACAAATGAAGTTGCTGTAAAAGAAGCCTTTTCTACAATCTCTTCTAATGGTGGTATTGATATTCTGATTAATAATGCCGGTAAAATGACAGCCAAACCTTTAGCATTTATTAAAAAAGAAGACATTCTAAGTCAATTTGAAATTAATACTTTTTCTGTGATTCAATGTTGTCAACTTGCATCGAGATTAATGATACGAAATGGCGGTGGAAGTATTATCAATGTTAGTTCGATGTTAGGGGAATATGGTCAACAAGGTCAAAGTGTTTATGCGGCAAGTAAAGCTGCTGTCAGTGCTGTTACTCGTTCATTGGCTCAAGAATTGGCAACACACCATATTCGTGTTAATGCAATAGCCCCTGGTATCATTAATACTCAACTGATTAGTGAACTCAGTGATTGTGAAAAGGAAAATACGCTAAACCACATCGCTTTAAAACGTGTTGGTGAGTCAAAAGAAATTTCAAATGTCTGTCTTTTTTTAGCCAGTCAATGGTCTTCATATATCACAGGACAAGTGATTGGGGTCGATGGAGGAGTACATTTTTGATTACTCCTGATGTTATAAAGTATGATTTTTTTAATAAGGCTTTGTTGCAACATGCTAACAATAAGAGAACAGCCTTATACACTCCTGATGGCAAACAAATCAGTTATTTCGACTTGAATGCACAAGCTAATCTCCTTAATAATAAATTATCTTCTTTAGAAGATGAAAGGCAATTAATTTTTATTCTTTGTCAGCAAAATGTGGCAACAGTGGTCGCTATTGTTGCAATGCTCACTGGAAAACACGTTGCAATCTTAATTCCAGAAACAATTAATGAAGACCAACTACAAGATTTAATCAGTAATTATCAACCTAATATTATTTACCGTACTCAGAATGAGTCTATCCAGTTTCTTTCTAAGAAAAATCATAAGCTGCATTCTGAACTCTGTATTATGTTATCAACTTCGGGTTCAACAGGTACACCTAAACAAGTTAAGCTCAGCAAGCTTAATTTTTTTGAAAATGCAAAATCAATTGTATCGTATTTAAATATTGATGAAAAAGAAAAGGCGATCACTTCTTTACCGTTGAATTATAGTTATGGTTTATCAATTATAACGAGCCATTTATTAGCTGGCGCTTCTATACTGGTTACGGATGCTTCTATAATGACTCGTTCATTTTGGGACCAATTGGAACAATTTCAAATCAGTACTATTGCTGGTGTCCCTTATACTTATAAAATGTTTGAGCGTCTTAAATTCACTGATAAAAAATTACCCTATTTAAAAATGATGACACAGGCCGGTGGTAAACTGGATGTGGACTTAGTTCATCTATTCGCTAAATATGCTCAGCAAAATAATAAGCAGTTTTTTATCATGTATGGACAAACTGAAGCAACGGCGCGAATGTCCTATCTTAAATCAGAAGACGTTTTAAAATATCCAGAAAGTATTGGTTTAGCCATTCCTGGAGGCCATTTTAAGTTAGTTGATGATAATAAGAAACCTATCAGTAATCCTAATGAAATTGGTGAATTAGTATATCAAGGGCCTAACGTTATGATGGGGTATGCCCTGGATTCAAATGATTTAGAAAAATCACCAGAATTGGATGAATTACAAACGGGTGACCTGGCTTATTATAATTCTAATGGACTTTATTTCGTCACAGGACGACAATCCCGTTTTTTGAAAATATTTGGTTTAAGAGTGAGTTTGAGTGATATTGAAAACAATTTGAAAGAGAGAGGATTTGAAGCAATATGTAGTGGCCAGGATGATCAGCTTGCCATTCTTATCATGTTAAATGAAATTAATATTGAGAAATCGGAAAAAAAACATATTGAAGATAATATCAGACAAATCGTTCGAGAACAGCTTAATATCCATCCTGATGTTATAAAAGTGAAAGCCTGTCAATCCGTACCTTTAAATGATAATGGTAAAGTTGATTATAAAAAAGTATATGAAATGGTTTGGCTGTCATTGAATCATGGAAATAATGAGGATAAAAAATGACATCCTCAATGATTGAGTCATTTTATGAATTACCAATTTATGATGTAGCTCAAAAAGAAAAAGAAGATCTACTTAATAATGTGCTAAACCAATTAAATCATCATCATTATAAGAAATGCTCTGAGTTCCATAACCTGATTCATTCTATGAACTATTCGTTGACCAATGCTCATTATTTTGAACATCCTTTTTTATCCGTACGTTTATTTAAAATGTTAGAATTAAAAAGTATATCTTCTAATAAAGTGTTTAAACAACTTAATTCATCAGGAACCTCTTCACAAATTGTTTCAAAGATTTTTTTAGATGCGCAAGGTGCCAAAGATCAAAGTAAAATTCTATCAAAAATTTTGCTCGATTTATTTGAAAAAAAAGGCTTGGGTAAGAAGCGTTTACCCATGTTGTTAATTGAATCGCCTGCTGTGGTTAAAAACAAAATGTCTTTTTCAGCCCGAGGTGCAGGGATACAGGGACTATCTTTTTTGGGAAGAAATCATACCTATGCGCTTAATGATGATATGACTCTAAATCACCAGGCTATTAATGAATTTTTTGAAAAGTTTCAACATGAACCTGTTCTAATTTTTGGTTTTACTTTTATGATATGGAAGTATTTTATTGAAGCAAATAAGATGCATGATAAAAAATATTTTTTTGATCAGGCACTATTACTTCATGGTGGTGGTTGGAAAAAATTACAATCGATGGCAGTTAGTAATCAAACATTTAAGAAAGGCATAGAAGATGCTCTTGGAAATGTTTCGGTTCATAATTTTTATGGCATGGTTGAACAAACAGGTACTATCTATGTTGAATGTGAGCAAGGATATCTACATGCTCCAGTTTTTTCTGATGTTTTAATCAGAGATCCATTAACATTAGAAGATGCTGGAATTGGGAAAGAAGGTGTCATTCAATTATTTTCAGCTTTACCTGAAAGTTATCCTGGCCATAGCTTATTGACTGAAGATTTAGGGACTCTCATAGGTCAGGATAATTGTACGTGTGGTCGAAAAGGACGCTATTTTACTGTTAAAGGACGATTAGCTCGAGCTGAAAATAGAGGTTGTAGTGATACCTTTCAATGAGATATACCTGTGAAAATATTAAATTCAACTGATGATGCAAAAATAATCGTTTCAACCATTTCTAAAAAAGCTTTAGGTATGTGCTTTGGAAGTCTTCAACTGGATTTTTGTCAACAATTAAGTCAGACATTGGTAACAAGTTCATCAATTCGTCAATACAGTGAACTAGTGGCACTGGGATTTTGGTGTCGTCCCGCTCATTTACAACAACTTAAAAAGGACTATTTACAAAATACTCACGTTTATTCTGCTCGGGGATTGGTTTTTCATATTACGCCTGGTAATGTCCAAAGCATGTTTGCCTACTCTTGGTTACTTTCATTGTTAATGGGAAACCAGAATATTGTGCGATTATCGAGTCGTGGAGGTGAAGTTTTAACTATTTTACTTGAAGTTATTGAAACAATTTTACAACAAGATGAATTTTCAGTTTTAAAACAATCGAATCAATTTGTTCAATATGATTATGATACGAATTTAACTGACTTTTTCTCAGAATGTTGTGATATCAGAGTTATTTGGGGAGGCGACCAAACAATTGAGAAAATTAGACTCTCCAGGATTTCAGCAAAAACAAGAGATGTTGTTTTTGCTGACCGTTTTTCATTTGCTTTAATTGATGCTTATGCAATTTTAGAATTGAATGATGTTAAAAAGGATGAATTGAAAAAAATTGCTAACTCTTTTTATAAAGATGTTTTGTTATATGGACAACAAGCATGTTCTTCTCCAAGACTTATTGTCTGGAATGGTAAAGATAAGAAGATAATAGAACGTGCAAAAAAGGTTTTCTGGTCCTGTGTTAATGAGTTTTTAATGGATGAGAATAAAAGTGATGATAGTTCATTTCCTACAGCAATTTCTAATAAAATTGCTCATACCCAGTTTTTCGCGATGCAGGGACTTTCAGTGATATTAGAGTCTGCACCAAATTTTTATCGTATTCAACTGGATGATTTTAAAGAAGTATATCAAGCACATCATTGTGGGGAAGGTTTGATATTTGAAATGAATATTTCAAAGCTGGATAAGTTATCAGAGATTACCAATAAATCATTTCAAACTTGTTCATACTATGGAGTGGAACTTCAAGAATTACGAGAGCTGGTTTCGCAAGGAGTGGTTCATAATATATTACGTTTTGTTCCTATAGGCCATGCCCTGGATTTTGATTCCTATTGGGATGGTATGGATTTATTTTCAGAATTTTCAGTGATTACGACATTTTCATGAATATTATGATGGAGTTAAGTTGATCAAACAAAGAATATTAGTTGTTGGTGCAGGTTTTGCGGGTGCTGTGCTAGCAAGAGAATTAGCTGAGTCAGGTCACTATTTAATTGATGTAATTGACAGTCGTTCTCATATCGCTGGAAATTGTTTTGATCCTTATGATGATAAAATGCAATTACGAATACATCAGTATGGTCCTCATATTTTTCATACTAATGATAAAGGGATTTTTGATTACCTTTCTCGGTTTACACAGTGGCTACCCTATGAGCATAAAGTTGAAGCTCTTGTTGAAGGAATTGGTTTTGTGCCTTTTCCCATTAATATAAAAACCATCAATCTCTTATATAATAAGTCTTTTTCAAAAGAATCTGAGATGAAAATTTTTTTGAGCCAATTATGCGAACATCACTCAAAAATCGAGAATGCTCGTCATGCTGCTGAAAATCTATATGGAAAAGAGCTGGTTGAATTGTTTTTTGCTCGTTATACCAAAAAGATGTGGGATTTAGAATTAGAAGAATTGCCTGCTTCTATTGTGGCCAGACTACCCGTAAGATATGATGATCGTTCGGGATATTTTGATGACAAATTTCAGGCAATGCCTAAAGATGGTTATATCACTTTGTTTAAAAATCTATTGAATCATGCTGACATTAAAGTACATCTACAAACTTCATTTGAACGTACCATGGAGGTGAAATATACTCATGTATTTAATAGTATGGCCATAGATGAGTACTATGATTTTGAATTTGAGGCACTACCATATCGCTCTATCAAATATGATCACCAGTATAAAAATGATCATTATCAGCCCGTTCCTACGATTAATATGACTGATCTTGGACCAATTACTCGATACACTGACTGGCGTTTGTATCCAGGTTGTGGTTCAACTGAAAGTCAGGCAATTGTGTCGTATGAATCACCTTGTTCTTATGAAGACAACAATAATGAGCGTTATTATCCAGTAAAAACAGTTGATGATATTCCTCAAACTAGATATAAAAAATATGAGCGATTATCTCTGGAAAATAAAAAATGTACTTTTATAGGTCGCTGCGGTCAATATCGGTATTTAGATATGCATCAAGTGGCCGCTAATAGTAGGGTGATAGCCAAAAAATTTATGTTGAGTTAATCAGTAAGTCTATAAAATCTATGGAAAAAAACTTGGAACCAATAAAAGTAAGCGTTATCGTACCAGTTTATAATCTACAGGATTATGTTGAATCCTGTATTAAGAGTCTGGTTTTACAAGATACTCATTTTAAGTTTGAAGTGATTGCCATTGATGATTGCTCAACAGATAACTCCTGGTTGTTATTGAAAAATTTAAAGCAAGAATACCCAGATATTTTACAGCTTCAAAAAAATGAAGAAAATCAGGGGCTTGCAGTTACCATGCGCTCATTACTTAAACGAGTAAGAGGGCAATATATCGTTTATCTTGATGGTGACGATCTTGCGCTACCCGAAAAGTTACAATATCAGGCTGATTATCTGGATTCTCATGATGATTGTTTTATGGTTTATCATGAAATGGATGTGTTCGATAGTGAAACCGATAAAACAATATCATCCTATTCTAGAGATTATTATAATCGTGAGTATATTCCTGAACATGCCTCTTTAGAACATCTCATTCGCTATGGTTGTTTTATGCATGTGGGTTCAATTATGTTTCGTAACCATCAACAACTTCAGAGTACTGCTGATAATGGCAATAAAATCATTCTGGATCATCCCTGGTTGGTACTGAATATGGTTTATGGTCAAGGAAGTATTGACTTTATAGATAAGACGCTAGGGCGATATCGTATTCATTCACAGAGTTTTGGAGGACAAACAAGAGAGTCTCCACAAAGGAGAGTACAAGTTCTAAATGAACAATTACATGTCTGTGATTTAGCTAAACAGCATGGTTTGGACGATAAAATTGTACAAGCTGGTAAGAGACATTATCAATATGCAACGGCTTTATTTTTTTTACGAGCCAAACAAGATCAATTATTTTCTACCCATCTTAAGCAATCGACCGATGGCAAGTGGTTTTTAAATTCAAAACATAAAAAAATTTGGGATAATAGAGACGATATAGACACATTGAGAAACACTTTTTATCCGGAATAAAGATGAATAAGATACTAAGTTTAAAATGTTATTTAATTCATTTTGTTCGCATCAAACAAATCATATCAATGAGTATTTAGATGTTAAATTATAAGTTTGTTCGAATTACTAAAATGTCTCAGGTTATGCGTAGACAGCTTTATATTGACAGACCTGAACTTAAAAACTTATCTTATGATGAACAATTTGAGTTTACAGTGTCAGGATTTTATAGTTATTTAGGCTCATTTGGTAAAGAAATGGAGCGCTTTGGAAATGAAACAATTGAATTAATTTTTGATTCAGAGTTTCTACAGAAACAATGGGCAAAAGAAAATAATATTACTCTAGATGAAGGGAAACATTGGCAGGCAAAGATAATTGCGGAGCAGCTCAAGAAAATACAGCCAGATGTTATCTATCTTCAAGGTGTACTATTTATTGATAGTGTTTTTATTGAATCAATTCGTGATCAACTGCCTAATTTGAAGTTGGTGGTTCAACATTCAGGATCACCAGCTGGTTGGGAGCGGGTTCATTCAGATGCTTTATTATTAGTAGCAACACCTCATATGCAAGAGCAGGCAAAAGAGAATGGACTTGAGGCACAACTAGTCTATCATGGATTTGATGAGCAAATTTTAAAAGAGATAGAAAAAAACAAAAGGCAATATGATTTTAGCTTTGTCGGTTCTTCCGGTGTTGGTATTATGCCGCATAATAATCGATATTGGGATTTATTAAAGCTGGCTTATAATTCACCATTACAGCTCTGGTTGGATGAAAAAGAATTGGTACAGAGTGAGTGCTTATATTCTCCCTTTAAAAAAATTGAATTAAAAGATCATTTTTATAATGAGCTGGATTATAACTATAAAGACTATCCTAATCCTCCATGTAAGTTGAATTATTTATTACCACCAGAAAAAAAGCATATATCTGTCCATGGACTGGATTACTACCAACTATTGGCAGACTCTAAAATGACTTTTCATCGACATGGTGATTTAATTTTAAATTACTCTGGTGCAATGCGTTTATTTGAAGCTACCGGTGTTGGAACCTGTCTAATAACCGATAACCAAAGTAATTTATCGGATACATTTGAACCGGATAAAGAAATTGTAACTTATTCGAGTCTCCCTGAGTGTGTAGAAAAAGTAAACTATCTTCTAGAGCATCCTGAAGAAAGAGAAGCGATTGCCTTAGCTGGCCAGCAAAGAAATTTAAAAGAACACACTATCAGGCATAGATGTGAACAAATTCATGAACTAATTACTAACAAGTTAAACAGTCTTACTCACTGACACTATTAAATTTATGGCGAAATATTTCAAATGAACCAAGGAAACAGTCATGCACAGTGCTGAAAAAATATTAGTATTGGCACCACATACAGATGATGGTGAAATTGGTGCTGGCGGACTTATTAATAAGCTAATCAGCGAAGGTAGTGAAGTTTATTATGTTGCATTTTCTATTTGTGAGGAATCTGTACCAGAAGGATATCCTAAAGATGTATTAGCAACTGAAGTCATGGATGCAACTTATGAATTAGGCATAAAACCTGATAATGTTTTTATTTATAGAAAAAAAGTGAGATTATTTACTGAGCAACGTCAGGAAATTCTGGATGAAATGATAAAGTTGAGAAGTAAAATTTCTCCTGATTTAGTGATATTACCTTCAAAATATGACTGCCATCAGGATCATAAGGTGGTCTATGAAGAAGGTGTTCGAGCATTCAGATATTCTACGTTGCTTGGTTATGAGATGCCCTGGAATAATATTTCATTTGATTCTAATTTATTTGTTGAATTAGAGGAAGCTCATGTTGATGCTAAGGTAAGATCTTTTGCAAAATATAAGTCTCAAATGTCCAGAAGATATGAACCAAAAGATTTAAAGGCGCTGGCTCAAACACGAGGACTTCAGGTTAACACCCGCTACGCTGAAGTTTATAATGTAATCAGATGGTTGTGGAAATAAAGTGATAGAACAGTGTGTTTTTATTGGTGGTGTTGGTAGAAGCGGGACTTCAATTACTCGTGAACTGTTTTCATGGCATAGCGAAGTGATTAGTTTTCCTTTTGAATATCGTTTTATTATCGATCCTGATGGCATAATTGATTTTATCAATTCAAACTGTGCATCATGGTCTCCCTATCTTTATGATCGACGTCTTAAGCGGCTTGAGAAATTTTTAAATGGTATTGGGCGCAAGTCCATCATGAAATATTTAACAGGGCAGCTTATACGAGCTATACCATTTTTAAGAAAAAATATTAACACTGATTCATATCATGGATGGGAATTGGAAAAATCATTTCCCAATTATTATCAACATGTATCAAAGCTTTTGTTGGAATTGCATGAGTTTAAATATAGGGCATCCTGGTCTGGTGCAGATAGCTTTAAAATAAAAGATTGTCAATTTTACTCTGCACCACTCTCACAAGATCAACTTTACTCAATTTTTTCAAATTTTTTTACCGAGTTATTACTTGATCTATCTAAACATCATAATAAACGTATTTTAGTCGAAGATAATACCTGGAATTTATTATTCCCAAATGAATTACGCCAACTTTTTCATGGTGCTAAATTTATTCATGTTTATCGAGAGCCACGTGATGTCGTCTGTTCTTATCTATCTCAAAGATGGATGCCGAATGATGTTTATCAATCAGCAAAAATATGTGCCGATTTATATGAACGTATTTTTAATAATACGAGTTTAATGAATGAAAAAATTTTACTAGAGATATCCATTGAGGAACTGGTTGCTAAGAGAAATGAAAAAACAGAGGAACTCTTTCAGTTTGTGGGGCTTGAAAAAACTGATAATATCCAGAAGTTTCCATTTTCAAACACTTCTTTTGGAAAGTGGAAGGAAATATTAAGTTTGAATGATATTAAAGTCATTGAGCCTGTACTTAGAGAGGTTACAGAAAGGTTGGGTTATTCCTGGTAATGTGTTTATGGTCTATATTTTCTTATATTGGTGGATTAATAACCAGACTTAAAATAAGTTAAAGTGTTAAGGGTCAATTGTATAGACTTACTCTTAAGTTTTCATAATAATAGCCGATATTAATAATAATACTTTACAAATATACTAGGGTTTGTTTATTGGTATGTTTTAAAATTATATAATTCTTATATTGGTGTGGCTGATTGTTTTTACAAAAAAAATATAAATTTGCAGCACCTAATAAATAATATACAAAGGTTAATTTGATTTGAAGATTATAATATTTTCGATAACACCAAAGGTTGAAAAACAAGAAAACAGTCAGGAAGGCTGTCATGTCAATAATGGGAAATTTATGTTCAATGATGGTATTGAATTTAATGCCTCAAGATTTGGGGTTGAAGTTATTGCCTATTCTGATTTTGATGAAAACATCAGTGTTGATAACTATCAAAAATTACCGTTAATAAGTATTGAAACGATTAAAAGCATTTCTTTTGATTATATTATTTTAAATAAAACTGATGAGGTATTATCCAGAGCCTCTTTAAACTCCAATGGTATTGGAGATGAGAAAATACTGTCTTTTGATTCTCAACGCAATGAATGCATTTCTCTTTTTCAGCAAGGAACTTCTGTTTGTATAAGAGAACATGCTATTGAGGGTGAAGTACAACTATCAACTTCAACTTGCTTTTCTGTTAATCGTCTAGTGACTGAGAGTATTCCAAATTCAGATGAATATAAAACTAGGCGTGAAGTAACGGTGCAAGAGGTTTTTGAAGCTTATAAAAGTGCCAAAAATTCAACAGAACATAATAAAAAAGATTCTCAAGTTGGTGAAAACTGGTTTGAATTTTTAAAAAGAACTCGGCCAGAATTCTACGATGTCATGAAAAATAATGACCTGATAAAACTCGGAGAATTATTAGATAATTTCTATCGAAATGAAATGAGCACTGGAATATTAGGTGGTGAAGACGGTTTTAAGCAATATATTAATGCCAATAATTTTATTGCTAATTTTCGCAATCTTTTCAATACCTGGAAAAACAGTGTTGAAGATAAAAAACTATCTAAAGTCGCATGTCCTGAAGTGGGTAATCCCTATGGCGTTCTATTGGAAGAACATATCATCCATCCTAATAATTTTTTGAACCATTATCGCTCTGAGTTTACATCAAATTTATTGTCAGATTTTCCAAAAAGTGTCGTTGTTGAAGTGGGTGGAGGGTATGGTGGATATGCTCACTCATTATTTCAAACAGATTTTGATGGTGTTTATATTAATTTTGATCTGCCAGAAAATTTAATTGTTTCATCCTATTTTTTAAAAACGCTTTATCCACATAAAAAAATATTATGCTATAACCGAGATATTCAAAAAATTGATGATGTATTACTTTCAGAGTACGATATGATTTTAATGCCTCATTACATGGTTGAAACAATGGCAGATAAATCTGCTGAACTCTGTATTAATACTATAAGCTTTTCAGAAATGGATTATGACAATATTCAATACTATATCAGTCATTTTTCCAGAATATCAAAAAAATATATTTACCACGAAAATATGTTAGATGGCGGTGCTGGTTATAAGTTTTTTTCAGAATCAACGTTTCCTAAATTTAAAAAATTTAAAAAAATATTTTCTGTGCCATCAAGATGGTCATGGTTTAATTTAAATTCACCAATGCATCATCATGGTGAATTTTTATTGGAACGTGTGAATGAAGGAGGGGAGTAAACATGAAAGTATTGCTATCAAATTTACCCTGGTATAAAGAACCTGAGGGAGAAATACCAGGCTGGCGCGGCGTTCGAGCAGGGTCTCGATGGCCACATACATTTGAGTATTTTACACATAATGTTGTTGATGGAATTATTCCTGATTTGACCGTCGGTTATGCGCCTTTCCCTTTTTGGCTTGCCACTGCGGGAGCCTTGTTAAAAAAACATGGTTTCGATGCCTATACTCGTGATTCAATTACATTAGGTGAAACTTACGATAATTTTTTACAATTTGCTAATGATTATAATCCAGATGTTTTTGTTGTAGAAACTGCTACTGCCACATTAGATAATGATCTGGCTTTGATTAAAGAGTTAAAAACTCGTTTTCCAAAATTAATTGTGGTTTTAACAGGCTTACATTTTGAAATTGATAAACCTGAATTTTTAGAACAGCATAGTGATTTAGATTATTTGATTTATGGAGAATATGAGCCTCCTTTATTGGAACTTTTACAAGCCATAAAAAATCAAGAAACTGATTTATCTTCAATAAGTAATCTAGTGTATAAAGAAGGTACTGATTATACTAAAACTGAAAAGGGCACTTTAATCGATCTTGATGATCTTCCCTGGCCTGAAAGAGGTGATGGACTACCTGCTCTTAATTATTTTGATAGTGTTGGCGGTTTGCCGCATCCACAGTTTCAATTAATTGCATCAAGAGGCTGTCCTTATGGCTGTATTTTTTGTGTATGGCCTCAAATGTTTATGAGGAGTCATAAATACAGAATAAGAAGCCCTGAAGATATTGTTGATGAAATAGAAGAAAATTTTAAAAAACAGCCTTATCAAAGCTTTTATATTGATGATGATACAGTCAATATTAATCGTAAGCATGTGATCAAATTAGCAAATTTAATTAAAGAACGCGGCTTGAATAAATATCGATGGGGAACCATGGGGCGCGCTGATTTAATGGATGATGAACAGCTAGTTGCGTTAAAAGAAGCCGGTCTATTTTCCATTAAATATGGTGTCGAATCAGCTGATCAAACTATATTGGATGATATCAATAAGCGTATTGAATTAGAAAGAGTCATTGATGGAATAAAACGCACAAAAGAAATGGGTATTAATGTTCATTTGACTTTTACCTTTGGGTTGCCTAACGATACTCGTGAAACCATAGAACGAACAATTGCTCTGGCATGTGAGTTACCTTGTGATTCAGCACAGTTTTCAATTGCAACACCTTATCCTGGAACTTCTATGTACACTATGTACAAAGAAAAAGGGTGGATAACCTCAGAAAAATGGTCTGATTATGTTGGTTCAACTACAGCTGTTTCAGGAACTAAGAATCTCAGTGCAGAAGAACTAGAAAATTTTATAAAAGATGCCAGCCGTCGTTTTGATGAAACTCAGATATTACGTGACCTTGTCATGAATTCTTTTCCTGAACACCTTAAAGAGCGAATGAATGATGAATTTACAGGAAAATCCACTATAATTGTCCTTCAATCTGCACGAATTTCTTTTACTCAATATTTATTAAGGCTTCTTGAAAAATGGCGTTATGACGTGCATGTGCTAACTCATAAACGTTTCATTGGTGATTTTGAATCAATTCTTCCTGATAATAAAATTCATTCTTTTTCTTCATCAGGTTCTTTTATCTATGAACCCCTTAAGTCTCTGGCTGAAGAGCTCAATCAGCAATATGGTTTTGATGGTGCAATTGTTCCTTATAGTAATCTTTCTGGCGGTGGTTACACAGATGTTGAAAAAATAGCTGAAAAGGTGGGAAGTAAAATTTCAATGGGAATTAATATTCAGGGTGAATTTATAAAATAATGAATGATCTTAGAATATTAGCAATAGGGGCGTTCTCAGTACCTTATATTAAAGATAATTGGTTTGATGCAATAAAACATGTCTATCCTGATACCTCTATTTGTTTTAATGCTACTCCATTTATTGCTGCATTTGATCAAAAAGTAGCACATGAATATGTTTTTAACTTGTTACAAAAAGAAAAAATTGACTATGTCTTTTTTTATTTTGATTGGGTATACAATGAATTCAGAGATGATTTTTTTAATGTATTAAAACAAGCCCATATTCCTGTTGCTGTTTTCTATCCTGATGATGAACCAGAAGGTTGGTATAATCGTAATCTCAAATATGATCATTTATATGATTTGATCGCAACTCATTCTACGTTAGGAATGCAAAGACGTATCGATAATAATCAGGCTGATAAAGTTTTTTATTCACCCTGGGGATATAATCAAAGAATTTTTATCAACCAGGAATGCACTGAAAAAAAATATGATATTGTTTTTATAGGAAAGAATAAAGTTCATAAAAATGAACCTAAATTGCATAGAGAAGATGGAAAAAGTCGTGAAGATGCTTTGCTGGTCATTGCTGAGCAGGCAAAAATTAATAATTGGAATTTTGCTTTATTTGGTTTTGGTTGGGAAAATCATCCAGAATTGAGTGAGTTTGCAGGAGGACAAATCGACAATGACAGTATGGTGAAAATTTATAATCAATCTAAAATTGTGTTTAATCCTGGTTGGTCTAATGACGACGTTCCCAAGCCTCAAACTAAACTACGTCATTTTGAAGTCCCTGGTGCAGGTTCATTTCAACTGACTAACTATAATCAAGAACTATCTGAACTATTTGAAGAAAAAAATGAGATTTGCTTCTATCGTAATACTCAGGAATTATTGAGCAATATCCAGTATTACCTTGAACATGAGAATGAAAGAAGGCAAATTGCTAATGCAGGTTATAAAAGAGCAATCAGTGAACACACCTTAGATCATAGAGTTAATGCACTCTTTTCTCATATGGCTTCAAAATGGCCACCAAAGTCAATAAATGAACATGAGACACAAGCCTTAAAAATACGGCAGATAACAATAGAGAATAAATCAGAAATACCTGTTTTGATTAATCAATTAAAGTCAGAAAATCTGGATTCTTTTGATGCAGTACATTTTCTTGCAGGTAATTTTTCAATTGAGAACATTGAATATAATCAACTGACACGCTTAATTAAGGATAATAAATTTGAGTTATTAGCGATACGTACTTTTTTTGATTATCAGGAAATTGCAGAAAATTGGCTTCAACCCAGTAGTGAAGAAATTTATGGTGATTTTCTTAATGAACAGTTCAAATGGGAAGATTTATCTGAATATAATCGTGTAAAAATTAAAGAGTCATTTATCACGCTGGAAAATGGAAAAAATGTTTTTTTACTCTCTAATTTTATTGTAACGCCAGTTAAGGCTATAGCACTTCTTGAAGCTTTTTATCAGAACTCTTTATCTCATTTAGAAAATTTAGATGCATTTAACTCTGGTTATTTAATAAATCATCTGATTGTTGATAAACCCGATTATTCTCCAGAAAATAAATTTGAACCACACTACATTCGATATTTAAAACCTGTACTCAAAAAAAGTGTCAGACAAAATCAACGTATTATTATGTACGGAGCAAAAGGACTAATTGCTGAAAGAGTTCTTGACTATATTTTTAAAGAGTTACCAGAAAATTTAGTTGGTATTATTGATAATGGTCAGATAGGTAACACAATACAAGGTAAAGAAGTTTATGGTCACGAGAAACTCCTATCTTTGAAACCTGATATTGTTCTCATTGCTGCAACCGTATCAGGCCCAGAAATATATGATTCTCTTAAGCTTGAAAAAACATCTTTTCAATTGATTCCATTGTATGATCTGGAACATGCAGTGTGGAAAATATTATTACCATAATGATAGGAAGGTAATATATGCCTAAAATCTTAATTACAGGTGGCAATGGTTACATTGCATCACAACTCAAGCTTGATTTTATTAGCAATGGTTATGATGTTGTTTGTTCTTCAAGAAACAAACTTGAACAAAAATGTGATTATGTTTTTAATGATAATTCGGAAAATGCTTATCTTGATATTATAAAACAAGCACAACCAGATATTATTATTCATACTGCCTGGATTAATAGTATTGATTTATGCGAAAAAGATAATGTACTAGCTGATCTGGTTAATGTTCAATGGTCAAAAGATTTAATTAATGCTATTAAAATTGTCAATACTGATATTAAACTTGTTTTTATATCATCTGACTATGTTTTTGATGGTCATAATGGGGAATATACAGAAGAAGATGAATGTAAACCTGTTACCTATTATGGTAAAAATAAAGTCTCTGTAGAAGAACTGATAAATAATTCTGGACTGAAACATCTGATTATACGCACAGCGAATGTCTATGACCATGGTGGTAAGTTTTTTAATTTTCTTTTTTCAAATCTTAGTGAAAACAAATCAGTAGATGTTTTCTATGATACTTTCTTTTCACCCACCTATATGCGGTATTTCACTGATTCGGTTATCCAGTTACTCAGTAAAAATACCGAGGGTGTTGTTCACCTTGCAGGAGAAGAAAGAATTAGTCGGTACAATTTTGCGTTTAAATTAGCTTCTGTTATGGGCATAGATGAACGAAAAGTTGTGCCCATCAGCAAACCAAATGAAATGTTAATTGCGCATGATGTCTCTTTGGATTCTAGTTTTTCTAGGCAATTACTATCTAATTTTAGTCCATCAGTTGAAAAATCATTTCAATTTTTATTAGGTAGAATTATTTACCCATACTTCACTCACTATGATAAACGTGGTGGAATGATGGGGATTGTTCAGAATGAGCAAAAATGGGAAGAAATTAATTATGTTGAAGCTGTTCAATGGGCTGTTCGCGGTGGACACTATCACAAAAATACTCATGAGGGTTTTTATATTATTGATGGTGTCATTAAAGTTGAAACCAGTCCGTTAGGTTCTGATAATAAAAATACGTTTATAGTTGAAAAAGGTGATATCTTTTTTATTGAACCATATACAGTGCATACATTTTATATTATCAAAAATGCAAAATGGATTAACTTTTTATCTAAAGCTATGAAGGTTGGTAAAAAAGATATTTATGCTGCTTAAATTATTTTGAAAGCAATAATAGAAAATGAGGTTATGGATGTAAATAATATCAATTTAAAATTGAAGAGTAATATCAATAATGTCGCTGAAAAAATTAGATGAGCAATTAGTATGTCAGTATTAAATTTTCCTAATCGAATAGTCCTTGAATTAACACCAATTTGTAACCTTTCATGTTTTATGTGTCCAAGACATATAATTGGAAAAAATCCAGGATATATGAAGCCCGATTTGTGGTATAAACTAATTGATGAAATTGCATGTCTTCCTAAAGACATTAAAGTGTTACCTTTTTGGCGCGGTGAATCATTATTGCATAAGAAATTTTCAGATTTAACTCACTATGCCTTGAATAAAGGGATAAACTTACACATTTCAACAAATGGTCATTATGTTGATGGAGAAAAAGCTGAGTTACTTTCACAATTTGAATTTATAACGTTCAGTATTCATACAGATGAAGGATTTAATAAAGCCGTTGAATTTGCAAGGAAATATAAAAATGATGACAATACCATACAAATTTCTTTTGTAGATGCCGAAAAAGATCAAAATCACTTTATGGAATCTGTTTTAAATGCAAGTGATTTAATGGGGTTTGATGCTGTTAGGCTGTATCATGAACATTCTATCGATGGTAAATTTGGCCATGGTCATGTAATTGAAAATACAGAACGAATCTTTTGTCCAAAATTGGAAAATACGATAGTAATTGCTTTTGATGGAACAATCTCTCGCTGTAATCATATTTGGAATACTGAAGATTACAATATTAATGATACAAGTATTAAAGAAGCCTGGGATTCAATTGTCATGAATGAAATCAGGACTTCATACCCTGATGAACAATGTGGCCAATGTGATCAATGGGCAGGTAGAACATCTGGGCATTTTTGGAATAAAGAATGGGACAAAGGCACATATCAGGTTAAAAAAATCTATTAAATTAATATGAATTTATCTAATACAATAAGAAAAATATCTATTGCACAACCTGTAACTGACGAAGAAGAATGGTTCTCAGTAAAAGAATCAATACTTTCAGGATGGTTGACACAAGGACCAAAAGTTGCTGAATTTGAAAAGGCCTTTGCAAGTAAATTTACAATAAATCATGCTTTAGCAGTGACATCTTGTACAACTGGGCTACATTTGGCCTTGGCTGCCTTGGATATTGGGCCAGGTGATGAAGTAATTATTCCAGCATTTACCTGGATTGCAACTGCTAATGTCATACTCTATTGTGGAGCAAAACCTGTTTTTGTTGATGTCGAAAGAGAAACATTTAATATAGATCCTAAGCTTATTTCAGAAAAAGTTACAGATAATACAAAGGCAATAATCCCTGTTCATCTTTTTGGTTTATGTGCAGATATGAATGCCATACGAAAAGTAATTCCGGCACATGTTAAAATTATTGAAGATGCTGCGTGTGCCGCAGGAGCAAAATATAATGACCAATGGGCAGGCTCATTAGGTGACATTGCATCTTTTTCATTTCATCCTAGAAAAATAATAACTACGGGTGAAGGTGGAATGGTAACCTGTGAGAACCATAAACTTTTTGAACAAATGAATCAAATGAGAAATCATGGAGCCACAGTTTCAGAAGAACAACGTCATCATGGACCGAAACCATACATTTTACCTGATTTTAATTTATTGGGTTTTAATTATCGTATGACTGATCTCCAAGGAGCTATTGGTATAGTTCAATTAAAAAAGCTGGATTACTTAATTGATGAAAGAGCTAAATGGGCTAAATGGTATAATGAACAGCTCAAGGATGTTACCTGGTTAGGGCTACCTAAAGAGCCTGAAAATGGGAAACATAGTTGGCAATCATATGTGACCTATGTCAACCCTGAAAAAGCACCTATTACACGTAATAAAATAATGGAATTTTTACAAGAAAAAGGTATCTCAACACGTCCAGGAACACATGCCGTACATATGTTAACACTATATAAAAATCGCTTTAATATTAAAGAAAATGATTTTCCAGCTGCTAAAGATTGCGATGCCAACTCAATGGCGATACCTCTTCATAATATGATGACAATAAAAGACTATGAGTATGTTGTTCAAATAATAAAGAGTATTTATTAAGTGTGTGGCATAACTGGCGTTATATCTCTAAATAGCCTGTCAGTTAATATTGCTGACGCTAAACCAATGGTTGATAAGTTAATTCATCGAGGGCCAGATGATGCTGGTTACCTTTTTTTTCACACTAGCTGCCGACATAGAAATAATGTTTCTTTTTATCAAAATTTAACTGATAACAAACATAAACATCTTACAGAACTTTTACCCCCTATTGAAAATAAAGTACTACAAAGAGAATTAAATCAACATGATTGGGATTTATTCTTTGGGCATAGGCGGCTATCTATTTTAGATACCAGTTCGGCTGGTCACCAGCCAATGAGTGACTTATCTAAAAACATCTGGATTGTATATAATGGTGAAATCTACAACTTTAAAGAGATAAGAAGCGAATTAGAAAAAAAAGGCCACCAATTTGTTACAGGTACTGATACCGAAGTTATAATATATGCCTACATAGAGTGGGGAATTGAATGTATTCATAAGTTTAATGGTATGTTTGCTTTTAGTCTTTATGATAACTTCAATAAAAAAATTTTTTTAGTACGTGATAGATATGGTATAAAACCCCTTTACTACACCATGACAAATAATAAGACATTAATATTTGCAAGTGAAATAAAATCAATACTTGAATGTCATAGCTATAAATCTAGTATTGATCATGAGGCTTTGTTGGAATATTTTACTTTTCAAAATATTTTTACTGATAAGACACTACACAAAAATATTAAACTCTTACCCGCCGGGCATTTCATAGAAATTAATCTTAAGGGTTCAAATGAAAATATCAGAACTCAGCAATATTGGGATTTTGATTTTTCTGAACCAGAAACAATTAAAGATGAAAGGGAATATATAGAGGAATTAGATAGACTTTTTTGTCAAGGTGTTAAAAGACAATTGGTTGCTGATGTTGATGTTGGTAGTTATCTAAGCGGTGGATTAGATAGTGGTTCAATTACAGCCATCGCATCACAGTATTTACCTTATGTGAAAACTTTTACATTAGGTTTTGATCTAACTTCTGCTTCAGGAATGGAACTTAATTGTGATGAACGTAAAAAATCAGAGTATATGTCATATCAGTTTAAGACAGAACATTATGAAATGGTGCTTAAGTCCGGTGATATGGAAAGATGTATGCCTGAATTTGCATATCATTTAGAAGAACCAAGAGTTGGGCAAAGTTATCCAAATTATTATGCAGCTAAATTAGCAAGCAAGTTTGTTAAAGTAGTACTCAGTGGTAGTGGTGGTGATGAACTATTTGCGGGCTATCCATGGAGATATTATAAAGCGGCTCAGAATAATAATTTTGATGAATATATTGATAAATACTATTTGTTTTGGAAAAGATTAGTAAATAATCAACAGATAAATAAAATATTTTCACCGATAAGTGGTGAGGTAAAAGATGTCTGGACTAGGGATATCTTTGCTCAAACATTTAAGTCACATAAATCCGTTAGTACACCGGAAGAGTATATTAATCATTCACTCTATTTTGAAGCAAAAACATTTCTACATGGTTTGCTGGTTGTTGAAGATAAACTATCAATGGCACATTCATTAGAAACAAGAGTACCATTTCTAGATAATGATCTTGTTGATTTTTCACAGAAAATACCTGTTAATTTTAAACTGGCTAATTTAGATAAAATTATAAAAATGGATGAAAATGAAATTGGTAAAATACATAAAACTAATGATGGAAAAATTATTTTACGTAAAGCAATGAGTAAATATATTTCAAATGATATTCATAGTGCTGTAAAACAAGGGTTTAGTTCACCTGATAATAGCTGGTTTAAAGGTGATAGCATTGATTTTGTTAAGGAAACTCTTTTTAATCCAAATGCAAGAATTTATGACTATTTGGATAAAGGAATCACACAAGAACTTATCAAAGAACATTTAAGTGGTACAAAAAATAGAAGACTATTTATATGGTCTTTACTCAACTTTGAACAATGGTGTAATATCTATAATTAATGTAGATTGAGATAATAAGAGATCAAATATTATTCTATTTTAGAGCTGATGTATCCCCACAAATTTAAGAGAAAATTCGTGGTTTAAATAGTCGAACCTGAATAAATCATAGCACTTTGATTTGTAAGGATATATTCTTTCATTACAGGTGCTAAAATTGCAAGTTTTTGATATAATATAG
>JAPHSW010000166.1 GCA_026196615.1 Gammaproteobacteria bacterium
AAATCAATTGCGACTGGTTGAAGGACGTTTTGGTAGGATATTATCAAGTGATTCAGCGACTTATGAGCTAAAGCTACCGCAAAGCGGTTTTGTTCAACAGTTAAATATACGGAAACACGAATATTGGATAAACACGATTCCGTATTTCTAGGTTGATTTTTTTACAATTATACACAGATATAAAATCAATTAATGTAAGATTTTTCTCAAAAATTCCTTTTGTTTCAATAAAATACGAATAAGAATCACTTGTTCATTCTTAGAAAATAATCTTAATTTACTGAATTTTTAAAAATATCAGTCTGGAAAAAGGCTGATTCCGTATATCTAGACTAGATAAAAATCTTTTTAGTTAGACTTTTTGGAATATCAGTTCTGGGACACTTTAAGTTAAGTTGACAGTTAAATGACATTATTTTTTATCTACTGACTGAGTATCGATAGAATTTTGTTTTTATAAAGTCATGTGAACTGTGTAAATGAAAAGAGGTTTATATCTGATATAATTCAAATGCTGTAAATAAATATTTTTTAATTTTTAAAATAAATCAATGGCTTACTGATTCTTAGCTATTAAAACCAGAGTATGATTAATGTCGCTATCAGAAATAAACTCAAAAAAATTGTTGCTGGCTGTTGTGGAGCAGGGTGGTTATCCTGATTTTACTGCTTTATATGAATCAATGGGATATGAAGTGGTGACTGTTAAAACACCACGGAAGGCGATTAGTTTTTTGAAAAAGAATCAAGTAAGCATGTTGGTAGCAGAATTTAATTTTCAGACTGATTTTCGAGATAGAACCAGTTCTTTGGAATCTATAATGGCCAGTGTTCAGCATCAGCAGGCTATTAATGTTGTTATTCTTCTGGATAAAGAGAATATTGAACGTTTTGAAAGAGTCAGTTCACGCTTTTCTATTCACAATACGGTGGCGTTTCCTTTTGATGAAGTGCAATTAAGAGAAGCAGTTACTCTGACTGATTGATTAACAAAAAGTCCTGTTTTTTTGTAAAGGCTGAGAAAAATTTTTATGTTCCAGAAATCCATTTTATTTGTGTTTACTTTTTTGTTACTTCTCTGTCATAACTCCATTTACGCAATATGCGTAAGTCCTGATAATTATTCTGAAAATGCTAGTATAAAGCGCTCTAATCAATTAGAACAAGATATTGAATCTTATTATTCCTTAATTGAGAAATCACTACACCATCGAACAGTGAGTCTGGAACTGTTTGAAACTTTACAGCAGGATCTCCAAAAAAATCATCATCTCTCTGCAGCAAACCTGAATCGTTTTAAACAGGCGATTAAAACACATCTTGAATTACGAGAGCGTTTATATGACATTGTGAGAGAAAGAGAATGTTGGTTAACGATGTCCTCCTTTGTATTAGATAATGTTTTATCAAAATCAGTTGATAACGATCAGGAAATTCAATTAACAGGCATTATGTTATCTCTTTCAGCGGCATTAAACTTATATGATAATTATTTATTGATTGTTGCAATGTTTCAGGAAGAAGAGATATTAAGGCGTATTATTGATCAGCCGGATAAAGGCTTTGGTTTGTCCAGTAACCAACTTTTAGATGCAGGTTTGGCGTTTAATTCGGTGATTAACCGAGAAAAAGTGAAGTATGCTATTAAATATTATCAAGACCGAATTGATCTTTATTTACCCAAAGAGAAGAAGGGCTTAGCCTTTGATGTTAAAAATGGTACTAATAATAACTCTAAGAAAAACAACTTACTTTATTTAAAGACTCTTATAGAACAAAGTTCTTCCTACCAAATGTTGAGAAGTCGCTCAGCACTCTCTTTTTTGAAAGATAAAATTCAATTTTATACTGTAGTAAGTAATGATTCTCTCATTAAACTGGAAAAAGAAGGCGTTAATCTATTAAGTTTGGTGTTTGGTAATACGGTGGGGCTGGTTGAGACTCGCAAAGGCAAACTTTATCAGGAAATGACGATTCATAATGACTTACTAAAGAATTTGCAAGCGGGTGATATTTTACTGGAAAAAACTCCGTTTCGTTTAACTGATCAATTTATACCGGGTTATTGGGGGCATGCAGCGGTCTGGATTGGCAATGAAAAAGAACTGAAAGATTTAGAATTGTGGGATAATCCTCTGGTTAAGCCCTGGCAGAAAAAAATTAGAGATGGACATTCTATAGTGGAAGCTTTGAGATCAGGCGTTGAACTTGATCCATTAAGCCATTTTATGAATATTGATGACATGGTAGTTTTAAGAGATAACGAGATGTCCAAGGACCAATTACGTGAAGTGATCATTAATGCTTTTCGTCAATTGGGAAAATCTTATGATTTTAATTTTGATATCACCACAAGTGATCGAATTGTTTGTTCAGAGCTGGTTTATGTCAGTTATTTACATATAAAATGGCCGACAGAAAAAACGATGGGACGTTATACCATCAGCCCTGATCATATTGCTGAAAAAGTAAAAGGAGATACTTTAAATGTGGTCAGTTTGTATTTAAATGGTTCAGAAATTGATCGCGATCATAATCAAATGTTGATTAAGACCTTATCAGATTAATCTGGTGAATAAGACATTATTTACTGTTTATTGGATTAACAAACCCTGAATAACGAACACCAGACAATAAAGCCATTTCACGATGCCAGGTGGCAAGATCCTCTTTATTAAATTGATTTAAGGCATTGTGGCCACAGGCTCGCGCCATAACCTGCATCAGTTCTACCGATGCATTAAAAAAGTTATTTAGCTGCAATGCTGATTTTTCAATATCGAGATTTTTTCTTAGTTCCTCTTTTTGAGTTGCTATGCCAGCAGGACAATTATTGGTGTTGCACATTCGCGCAGCTACACAACCAATGGCTTGCATTGCACTATTTGAAAGTGCGACACCATCCGCACCCAATGCCATTGCTTTGACAAAGTCTATAGGTAAACGTAAACCACCAGTTATGATTAATGTGACGCGACCACTGGCCCCTTGTTCATCCAGATAGTGTCGAGCTCGTGCAAGTGCAGGTATTGTTGGTACACTGATATGATCTCTGAATATTTCAGGAGCTGCACCAGTGCCACCACCTCGACCATCTAGTATGATGTAATCAGCACTTGAATCAAGTGCAAATTGAATGTCTCTTTCAATATGATTGGCACTGAGTTTAAAACCAATAGGAATCCCACCTGTAACTTCTCTAACTCGATCAGCAAATCGTTTAAAATCAGCAACAGAAGAAAGATCTTTAAATGTGGGGGGCGATATTGCAGGTTGACCTTCTGGTATATTTCTAACTTGAGATATTTTTCCTCTATTTTTTATGCCTGGTAGGTGACCTCCAGTCCCTGTTTTTGCACCTTGACCACCTTTAAAATGAAATGCTTGTACTTTTGCCAATAGTTCTTCTTTGTAGCCAAAAGCAGCGCTGGCGTATTCATAGAAATATCGTGAATTGGCTTGTTGTTCTTCCGGTAACATCCCACCTTCACCAGAACAAATACCAGTACCTGCAAGTTCAGCCCCTTTGGCTAATGCAATTTTTGCTTCTTCAGATAGTGCACCGAAACTCATATCAGAAACAAATAGTGGTATTTTTAATGTTAAAGGCTTCTTAGCTTCTGGCCCAATAATCAACTCTGTTGTAACATTGGTATCTTCCATAAGAGGTTTAGTCGCCATTTGGGCAACCATTATTTGTAGGTCATCCCAGTGAGGCAATTCATGGCGTGGGACACCCATAGAAGTCATTACACCATGATGACCTAATTTGGATAAACCCTCTTTTGCAAGCTGATGAATGAACTCAACGGTTGGCTCTTCTGTAGTTGCAACGGCTTTTAGAGATTCTGATTCTATTGGTTTTATGCCTGGACCCTCTTTGCCAATATCACTGTCATTAAACTGTTTATGTGTCCCATCACAAAAAGGTGCATTTTGGGTATGTTTGCATGCACATAGATAAGCCTCACCATCTTCTTCTGAAATAATTGCTTTGGGCTTAAATAAGGTGTCGGCATGTGAGCCATCACAAAATGGCTGATTTTTGGATTTGCCGCAAGTACAAAAATAATACTCCTGACCTTTTGAAAGACTGACTTTGACCGGTTTGTTGTCAGCGATTGTTGGGTTAGACATAGTTTGATATCCTCTTTTCTTAGTATTAGTCTTTTTCTTAAGAAATTTTTTCTCGTCCATGTGGAATCATGAAATCAATGTCGGGCCCTTTGGGCACAATTCCTGTTGGATTGATTGAACGATGACTGGCAAAATAGTGATACTTGATATGATCCATGTTGACTGTTTTTTCAATACCTGGGAGCTGATAAAGTTCACGTGTGTAGTCCCATAAATTAGAGTAATCCAGCAGACGTTTTTTATTGGTTTTAAAGTGATTATAATATACCGCATCAAAACGTACCAATGTGGTAAACAAGCGCCAATCTGCTTCAGTTATCTGGTTGCCAACTAAATAGCGTTGTGTTGATAATCTTTCTTCAAGTTCATCCATTGTCTTAAATAAAAGATCAAATGCTGTATCATAGGCTGCTTGTGTTGTGGCAAATCCAGCGCTATAGACTCCATTGTTGATATTGTGATAAACAATATTATTAATTGCATCAATCTCTTCACGAAGTGACTCTGGATAATAATCTATGTATGAATGACTATATTTATTAAAGGAAGAGTTCAACATACGAATGATTTCTGAAGATTCATTATTCACAATTGTTGCACGTTTTTTATCCCACAAGACTGGGACTGTCACGAGTCCGTCAAAATTTGGATCGGCCTTTTGATAATTTTCAAAAAGATAATGAGCATGATTGATATGATCTTCTGTAGCGCCTGGGTAGTCATCAAAGACCCAACTCTCAGTGGGCATTAATGGGTGTACCACAGAGACTGAAATTATATCTTCCAGTCCTTTTAAGGCACGAAAAATCAGTGTGCGATGAGCCCAAGGACAGGCGTATGAAATATACAGGTGATAACGATCCGGTTCAGCGATAAAACCACTGTCACCACTTGGACCCGCACTTCCATCCTGAGTTACCCAATTTCTGAAATTTGATTCCGAACGAATAAATTCACCTTTTACTTTTTTGAGTTGTTCAGTCATTTTATAATACCTTGGTCTTTGCCTTTTGAGGGCGATTAATCCATGCACGATCACGGACAAAATTATTGGACTGGAAGTCACTCATTGCCTGATCAATTTCTTCTTTTGAGTTCATTACGAATGGGCCATACTGAATAATAGACTCATTGATTGGTTTGCCACTAATCATTAGAAAACGTGCTCCTTGAATGCCTGCAATAAAGTCAGACACTGTATTGTTTTCACCTAATACAATTAATGTATTTAACTGTACTTTGTTACCACTTAATTGCCCGTTGCCTTCAAAAATATAAAGAAAAGTATTGTTCTCTAGAGGCAATTTATGCTGGAAGCTTTTCCCTGCTTTTAACTGTACATCGAAATATGACACATTAGTGATGTTATCCTCTATTGGTGAATTGACATTATCCAAATGACCAATGAGCACCTTGGCTTTCCAGTCAGGAGTTTCAACGACTGAAAATGCATCTGATTTATACTCCTGATATTCAGGAGCATCCATTTTGTTTTCTGATGGCAGATTAATCCAAAGCTGAAAACCTCGCATCAGGCCATTTTCCTGTTTTGGCATTTCTGAATGGATCACACCACTTGCAGCTTTCATCCATTGAGCACCGCCAGGTCCAAGATTACCTGTATTACCCATACTGTCTTTATGCTCCATATCACCATCGATCATATAGGTAAAAGTATTAAAACCACGATGTGGATGCTGTGGGAATCCTGCAATATACTCATCGGGATTGTCGCTGCTGATGTGATCCAGCATCATGAATGGATCATAATGGCGTAATGCTGGTGTACCGATTGTACGATGTACAGTGACGCCAGCTCCATCTGATGTTTTCATTGCTGGTATGAATCGTGTTGAATTGGATTGTGTCTTCATTATGATCCCCTATATTTTTCTTACAACACTAAATTGTGTGCTGTTAGAACTATTATTATCATTGTGAAAAAAAGAATAAACAGTGATAATGGGAAATGTTTGTTCATATTATCACAACAATAGGGGAGTGAAATGGATCGTTTTGAGAATATGAGTTCCTTCATTCGAGTTGTCGAAACCGGAAGTATTAGTGGTGCTGCCGATAGACTTGGAGTAGCTAAATCAGCTGTTAGCAGGCGTTTAAAAGAACTTGAAGAGCACCTTGGAGTAGAACTTTTTCACCGAACGACCAGGAGTATGAACCTGACGGATACCGGAAGGGCTTTTTATCATCAATCTGTTCGTATACTGGAAGATGTCATTGAAGCGGAACTGGCCACATCACAGGCTCATGGCACATTAAAAGGCAGTTTAAAAATTGCCTTACCATCAACCTTTGGTCTTATGCATATGGGGCCTGCTATTAATGAGTTTTTAAAGGCTCACCCTAATATCGAATTTGATCTGGATTTTAATGATCGTGAAGTGGATTTGATTCAAGAGGGATTTGATCTGGCTATTCGCATTGCCAACCTACCTGATTCAAGTTTAATTGCACGTCGCCTTGCTCCGATCCAGATTGTCATGTGTGCCAGTCCACTTTATCTTGAAAAGATGGGCGTGCCTCAATCACCAGAAGAATTGAGTGAACACCAATGCCTGGTCTACAGCTTATTACGTGATTTTGATTATTGGCATTTAACTGATCCTGATGGCAAAGAAATAAAGGTAAAAATACATCCTTACCTAAAAGCTAGTACAGGGGAATTTCTTAAAAATGCAGCAGTAGAAGGGCTTGGAGTTATTCTTATGCCGTCGTTTATTGCCTATAAAGAAATTGAGCGAGGTGCATTGGTTCCAATTCTTCAGGATTATAAAATACCGCAGATTGATGCTTATGCGATTTATCCACAAACCCGTCATTTATCTCAACGTGTTAGAGCCTTTGTCGATTTTCTTGTAAAACGATTTGAGGGAACTCCTTATTGGGATTTATGCTTTAGGAAATAAATATTTATCTGATTTTACTCTATTGTATCGTCACTCATTGGCTTTATGTTGCTTTTTAAATGATGAATAGACACTTGATGTTTATGATATAATGAGCGTTCTAAATGATACAAAAAGGTTAATTATGAGCGAAGTTAAAATCTACAGTACTGGAACCTGTCCTATGTGCACTCGTGCTAAGGGACTATTTGATAAATGGAATATCGATTTTAAAGAAGTCCGTGTGGATATGGATCGAGCTGGTCTAGTTGAGATGAGTAAAGTGACAAATGGGGCGAGAACTGTTCCTCAAATAACTGTGAATGGTAAATGGATTGGTAGTTTGACCGAGTTAACCGAATTGCATATGGATGGTGAACTAGACCACCTAATGCAAGAAGGTTAATTGAAACATGTTAAGTGCCAGAAATTTAAGAGAAATAAGCTAGCTATTTCCCTAAAAAAGTTTTCATAATACCGCGTACGATCTGTCTTCCAAGTGAACTCCCAACTGAGCGTAAGACGCTTTTTGTAATTGATTCAGCATAACTTTGTCGATTGGATGTACGCTTTTTTGGAGCCGATTGCTTTTCTTGCTCTGCTTTCTCTGCTGATAATCGTTCTTGTTCTGCACGTTGTTTTAAAATTTCATAAGCAGATTCTCTATCAATGACTTCTTCGTATCGCCCTTTTATGGGCGAGCGTTGGATAATATCCTGACGCTCTGAGTCATTCAACGGACCGATTCGAGAGGCAGGGGGACAGATCAAAACTCTCTCGACAGGTGTTGGTGCGCCCTTATCATCCAATACAGAAACCAATGCTTCACCTGTCGATAATTCAGTGATGGCTGTTTTTGTATCCAGTTCAGGGTTTTCTCTGAAAGTTTCAGCCACCATTTTGACTGTTTTTTTATCTTTTGGTGTAAATGCTCTCAGAGCATGCTGAATTTTTGTACCCAATTGCCCCATAATATCTTCGGGAATATCCAATGGACTTTGGCTGATAAAATAGATGCCAACACCTTTTGAACGAATGAGTCGAACGACTTGCTCAATTTTATCGACTAGAGAACGGGGAGCACGATCAAATAATAGATGGGCTTCATCAAAAAATAATACCAGTTTTGGTTTTTCTGCATCACCAACTTCTGGAAGCTGTTCATATAATTCAGCGAGTAGCCAGATTAAAAAAGAGGCATAAACACGTGGTGACTGAGTTATCAATTCTGTCACATCCATTATGCTGATGACACCTTGACCTGAAAAATCAGTGATCATTAAATCATTTAACTTCAGGGCAGGCTCAGCAAATAGCATTTCTCCACCTTGTTGTTCAAGCACTAATAAGCGACGCTGTATGGCACCAAGACTTGAACCACTGATGTTACCGTATTCTGTTGAGAGTGTTTTCGCGTTTTTGCCAACCCAGGAGAGCATACTGCGAAGATCTTTTAAGTCCAATAAGAGCATGCCATTATCGTCTGCAATGGCAAATGCACTGTATAGAATACCCGTTTGGACTTCATTGAGTTCTAAAAGGTTGGATAGTAATAATGGGCCCATTTCAGAAATTGTAGTGTGTACTGGATGGCCTTGTTTGGCAAATAAGTCCCAGAACAATGTTGGGCTGGCATGATTGGAATAATTATCCATTTTGATGGTATCAAGTCTGGATTGTATTTTATCGTTCATAGCTCCAGCAGAAGCCAGCCCTGATAAATCACCTTTTACATCAGCGAGAAATACGGGAACTCCAATTTTAGAAAAATTTTCAGCTAAAATTTGCAATGTGACTGTTTTACCTGTCCCTGTTGCACCAGCAATCATACCGTGTCTATTAGCTGTTTTGGCAGAAAAGTTAACTTGAGTTTTCTCATTACCGCCGATTAAAAAATTGATACCCATGACTTGAACCTACCTTTATTTTTATATCGCTTCATATAGTAATTTTTCATGGTGTTGAATACAAGAAATTCTTGTTTTTAGCTGTTATCAGTGAATCGATTTGCAATTATTTTTTTTAACGATATTATACAGTCACTTATAAATATAGGGTCGTATTTGGTAATTAGAGTTTTTTTACAAACTTTATATCCTGGCGACGAAGAAAAACAATTAACGGAGACAACTATATGCCTGAAGAAGCTGCGAGTACTGCAGAACCAATTGATGTTGCTGAAACAGTGACGGAGTTAATGGATCCTGAAAAATCTGCTGAACTATTGAATGCAGGGGTGGATTTACTCATACAATATGCACCCAATGTCATATTTGCTATTTTGATTTTTTATGTTGGTAAAATAATTGCCAAATTGGTCAAAGGAATGGTAGTAAAAATGATGACAAAAGGGTCTGTTGATCCTTTGATTGTTGGTTTTACCAGTAGTATTGTTTATATGGGTGTCTTAGTTTTTGTGGTTGTTGCTGCACTGGGACAACTGGGTATTCAAACGACTTCATTTATTGCTATTTTGGGTGCTGCTGGTTTGGCTATTGGTTTGGCGTTACAGGGATCATTGGCCAACTTTGCAGCTGGTTTTTTGCTTATTATTTTCCGTCCTTTCAAAGAAGGAGATGTTATTGAAGCTGCTGGAGTGACAGGTAAAGTGGATGTGATCCAAATATTTACTACGACCTTAAAAACTCCGGATAATAAAACCATTATTATTCCAAATGCGAGTCTGGGTAATGATAATATTATAAATTATTCAACTCAGGATAAGCGTCGTGTCGATTTAACAATTGGTGTTTCTTATGATGCCGATCTGAAAGATGTTCGTAGTATTCTTTCTGATATTGTTGCTAAGGAAGAGAGAATTATTACTGAACCAGAGCCTCAGATAGTAGTAGGAGAGCTTGCAGATAATAGTGTGAACTTTTTTGTTCGCGTCTGGGTGAAATCAGAAGATTATTGGGATGTTTATTTTGCAGCTAATGAGACCGTTAAATTACGTCTTGATGAAGCTGGAATCGGTATTCCATATCCACAACGCGATGTTCATGTTTATGAGCATAAAGCAGCTTAATATTTTATAATTGAGTATCGTTTGTTTTGCCTCTGTGCAGCTATTTGAACTAAAAGTAGGTGTCTGAGGCGAGAACGAGAAGGCGCTTGAAACAGGGTGCTAAAAATGGAAGATACGATGGCCTGACCGTATTCTGTTCCTCAGTATGGGTGTAAGAGCAAAAGCATCCGAACTTAGGCTATGGGCACTATTCTTATCTTTTGACCTTGCTCTACCTCTCCCAGCGAGAAATATGATGTCGTCAAGAAGGTGGAGATGTGTGGTTGGCTTTGCAGTGGTTTTTCGAGGCAGGACGCCGAGAATAAGCGCCCCATGGATGGGCTTGCAGCGTCCACAGCAAAGCCAACCACACCTCACCACCTTCTGAATTTAAACACCGTTTTCGAGCGACACCCTATTCTTTTTCTCTTGATTTTTCTTAAATCCAAATAGCTTAAACACTCAAATCTTATATAATTTAGAGCAATTTTTCTCTATGACGGAGCTCTGGGAGCAACAGGTGGCATTTGTTGGGGAGGGGCTGTGCCTAACTGTTGCTTAACACGTTGGGCTTCTGCCGCTTCTACTGCTTTTAAATAGTCTTCTCTGTTCATCATTGAGGATGCTGCATCACGAAAACGCTCAGATTCACGCTCGCCTGATAGATACCCCATGTGAAACCAGATATAGGCCTGTTGGTAATCTTTCTTTGTGCCCAGGCCATATAAGTACATACTACCTAATCTACCATAAGCACGGGGTTCTCTTTCTTGAGCGGCAGCATAAAATTCATTAAAAGCGGTTTGGCGATCACCCCTTTTATTAGCTTCTTCACCAGCTATATATTCGGCTAAAACTATACTGGATGTCATGGAAAAAAGAGCAGAAATGAATCCTACTCGAATTGCTTTCAAATAATACTGTTTCAAAATAAATACTCGCTTCAAAAGGGAATTTAGTTTATCTAAGTTTTAATGAATAGGCAATTTTATAAAACTGCTTTTTAATAGAAAATAAGCTTTTTATTATATAAGTGGCTGTTTATAAAGAATGATTTCACATCATGAAAATGTTAATAAAACAGAAATTATAGGGTTATTACTCTTGACAATGATTATTAAAATACTTGAGAATAAATACACAATAATAATAATTTTAATATCGACTGCTTACAAAACATTTGTTTTACAAAAAAGAAAAATATACTTTATAAATCAAGAATGAAACATAAGAATGGATTCTATTGTTTAGGGAGGCTACTCAAATGGTATCTTTTAAGGAACTGAACGAACAAAATCATAATATTGCAGAGCGTACTAAAATTATTTTATATATGATCCAAGATCGTACAATCTGTGACACTGATGTGACCTGTGATCTGTTTTTTGACCTAACGGACAAAATTAAGAAGCATATGGACATTGAAGAACGTGAATTATATAAAGACATGTTAACTCATCATGATCACCACATTAAACAAACTGCAGAAAACTTTTTGTCTGGTTCTGCAGAAATTAAACGCGTTTTTAAACAATATATGAAGCGCTGGTGTCATAACAAAAACTTACGTATAAAAAATCACTCTCAGTTTGTTCAAGAGACTGAGGAACTATTTGAATTAATTCAGATTCGTATGATTAATGAAGTCGAAAAGTTTTATCCAGTGGTACGTAGTGTTTATGGTGAGAAAATGGCAGCTTAACTTAATTTAAGCTTTGATTTTTAGCTCCATTATTTAAAACACGGTATTAAAAGTATTTCGGTACACATGTTGATAGCTTAGAAATTATTTATTGCTCAATCATAGTGATATGATTTCTAAGTAATGTGTGAGCTGGGTATTTGTCTCTTTTTTCCTACATATACAGCACTTCTAAGTATTTCCCCTATATTAGCCTTGATAAGCAAGCAAGATACACTAAACTGATATTATCATCATTATTGAGTAATACACCCCTATCTGTGCTATGGAAATATTAATAGTTGATAATTCAAAATTATACTCTCAGATTCTTGAATCTAATATTGAGCCTGACGGTAATACAATTCATTACTATAAATCACCCGTAGAAGCCTTAGAAACTGTTTCAAATATTAATTATGACTATATCTGTGTATCTCTTGCTCTGGAACAAATGGATGGTATTGAATTTACCCGCCAAATCCGTTTATTAAATGATTATGCACATACTCCTGTTATTTTATTTGCGTCAAAAAAAGACGAGGGCATTATTGATAATGCGTTTAAGAGTGGTATTACAGACATTTTTTTTAAGGAAGATGATGTCCAGGAATTCATTGCCCATATAATTCGTTTTAGTCAGAGAAAAAAGAAAATAAATGCCAAGGTGCTCCTTGTTGAGGATTCGTTGTCACAACAACAAATGATGCAAAGTATTCTAGAAGATTATGGCTTGACAGTGACCTCTTTTGAAAATGGTAGTGATGCATTCGATGCATTTTTACAGACCGAATTTGATCTGGTT
Source organism: Gammaproteobacteria bacterium (assembly GCA_026196615.1). GTDB lineage: Bacteria > Pseudomonadota > Gammaproteobacteria > GRL18 > GRL18 > GRL18. The sequence goes on from JAPHSW010000166.1 coordinate 12,534, forward strand.
ATTACGGATATCATTCTTGAAGGGCATGTTTCTGGAGTTAAACTGGTTAATATGATCCGTCGATTAAATTCAGAAAAAGGTGATGTCCCAATTTTAGCCATGACTGCCTTTGATAATTTATCAAGACGGATTGATTTGTTCAGTCGAGGTATTAGTGATTATGTCCAGAAACCTATTGTTGAGGAAGAGTTTCTTTCCAGAGTAAATAACCTGATTAACAATCGTCGCTTACTCAAACTCTTAATGGAACAACGTAAAGCAGTTGAATTAGCGTCTGATGAAGAATTAAGAGTAATGGCTTGTGCTTTTGAGAGTAGTGATGCCATCTTAATTTCTGATGCTTATGGTCATATTATTCGCACGAATCAATCATTTTTAAATATCAGTGGTTATGCTTCTGAAGAAGTCGTTAATAAAAATATTTGGTCTTTTGTTTTTATTCCAGAATATGAAAATTTTAAGCATTTAGATGAAAAAATAAAATCTATCAAACAGGATATTATCCAAAGTGGTAAAGCATGGGAAAGCAATGGAAGGAATAAGAGAAAAAATGGTGAGTTGTATGATATCAATTTAAAAATTGGTATTACGAGAAATTATGAGCAGGAAATACGTCATTATGTTGTGGTTTTTTCTGATTGTTCTGCACAAATAGAAGCAGAAGAGCAACTCATAAAAAAAGAGTACTATGACAGCTTAACTGGTTTGGCTAATCGAAAACGATTGATGAAAGATTTAGAAAGTGAATTTATTGCATTAGAGCCAACCAATAAATTTGGTATTTTATTTTTTATTAATCTCGTGCGTTTTAAATCTGTCAATGAATCACTTGGTACTCATATTGGCGATCAATTATTGATTGAAGTCTCAAAGAGACTAAGTGAAGCTGTATGTGAACAGCAAGTTACTGTATCAAGAATTGGTGGTCAAAAATTTGTTATCTTAATGTCAAACATATCTTCTAAAGAAGATGAGCGAATTTCTAAAGCAGAATTTTTTGCAAATAAGATAAAAAAAACCGTTTGTAAAAACTATGTAATTGAAGAACATTCAATTCATTTAAGTATTCATATTGGTATCAGTTTGTTTCCTTCTGGTCAAAATAGTATTCATGATGTTTTGAAACAGGCAGAATTAGCAAATTACTCTGCGGGCCTGGATCATAAAGATATTTTTTTCTTTACACAAAGTTTACAGGACAAAATTAATCAAACAGCATTTATCGAACAAAATCTTGAACATGCTCTGGATAAAAATGAATTAAGTCTTTATTTTCAACCTCAATATGATCATGAAAGCAAATTGATTGGTGCTGAAGCACTGTTGAGGTGGCGTCATGACAATTTTTCAATTCCACCTGATTTGTTTATCCCTGTTGCTGAAAAAACACTACAAATTAATAAAATTGGGCGGTGGGTTTTATTGAAGGCATTTGAAACAGTTAATGAGTGGCTATTATCCAAACAGATTTCACCTTCATTTAAAATGGCGATCAATGTCAGCCCTGTCCAGTACTTAAACGATGATTTTGTGTTAGATATTGAAAACCTTTTTCAACAGTTTCCAGAAGCGTCAAATTTGATTCAATTTGAAATAACAGAGACTATTTTTGCAGAAAAAATTGATCAAGTTATTGTAAAAATGAAAAAACTAAAAACATTAGGTTTTGAAATCTCTATTGATGATTTTGGTACAGGATATTCTTCGTTAAGTTATTTGACAAAGTTGCCAATTAGTTTTTTAAAGATTGATAAATCATTTGTGCGTGATATCAATATTGATAAAAATAATGAAATGATTGTTGAAACTATTATTTCTATGGCACATCATATGGGTATGAAAGTGATTGCAGAGGGAGTTGAGACTCAGCGACAGTTCATTTTTTTGAGAAATAAAAATTGTGAGTTTTTTCAGGGGTATTTATTTTCAAAGCCATTGACAATTAAACAATTTGAAATACTTCTCAGACAAAATCAAACGAATCTTTTAGTGAAAAGCTAAGTGGTAAATTAGAAAAATAATATGAAAAAAATAAAAATATTGATTGTTGATGATGCTTCTTTTATGCGTGATATTGTACGAAAAGGGGTGCGCAGTCTTTATCCCACTTTTGTTACTAAGGAGGCAGCTGATGGTAGTCAGGCTAAATCACTTTTAAAGCAGGAAGATTTTGATTTAATTCTCTGTGATTGGGAAATGCCTAAAATGACGGGAGAGGAACTATTAGGTTGGCTTCGAAATGAAAGCTCTAAACCTGAGACACCTTTTGTAATGATCACCAGTCGTGGTGATAAAGATCATGTCGTTAAAGCTCTAGAACTAAAAGCCAATAACTATATTGTTAAGCCATTTACTAATGAGAAGTTAACGGATGTTATTACTAAACAGCTGAGTCAATCACTAGGCTTGAAAGCCAATGAATTGCGTAAACTGGGTGCGACTTCTTCTTCTGCTATGGCTCCAGGAACGAATGATGCAATGAGTTTATTGACCGGTGGTGTGACTAAAAATAAAGCCTCAGAAACGGCTTCAAAGCCAAAAGAAGAGCCAGTAAAAGGAGTTCGCCCCAAAGAGCAAAGTATTGCTCAACTTCGTTGGAAAGACTTAAAGACCAAATGTTTGATTAAAGAACTGACCATGAATTCTGTCACTGCTGTGATACGCGGTGACAATGATATTCCCTCTATTATGGAAATGGTTGTATTTGATTTGGTGACCAATAGCGGGAAGGATGTCTCAAGAATTAATGGCTATACTTATCAATTACAAGCCAGGGAAGCAAATGCTGAATCAGAATTTGTCAATATCACCATTCGCTTTATTGATGGTAATGATCCTGATAAGCAAGATCATTTATCACGGTATATCAGTTCTATCTCTTAAGTGAGCAGTCTCTAATTTTTGTCCCCAAACCAGTCATAGCTGCAATCTAGATGTTTGCGTATTGTAATCAAACCTTCCAGACCATCTTCAATGATAACTTGTGCAGGAGCACGGTTTTGAAATTTCTTACTGCTGCGAGTCATCCAAAATAGAGACATTCTGGGGTTAGTTGGATAACTGGTTGATAAAGCATCAATAATCCCAAGAACATGGCGTAAGCGTTCATTAACTTCGGGGGTATCTGGAAATGGTTGTGAATTTCTGTATTGAGCAAGATGTCGCACTTTTACATTTTCAGGCAAGGCCATAGTAGATAAAATATGTTCACCATCAAATTTCCACTCATCTAATGCATGCATGACTGCCTGAGTTATTTCTATGTTATGATCGCCCTGAATTGAATTTTGCATATTTGTTTTAATATTTGTTAAAATATAATCCTTAGTAATTTACTTGGTTATTATTGTATCATTAGTAAAATAATAATTCTAGGAGCTTGTTCTTTGATTATTAAACAAGCTTCTGGACACCTTAGTTAACGGTAGTGAGAGAGAAGTATATGTCTGAAAAAGTGGGTTTCATCCTAGATGGTGAGGAAGTTCTAACCTATGATCGTCTACAGAGTTTACCTGATAAGCAACGTGAATATTTAGATATGATTGATGAACAGATGGATGATGGCTTTGTGTTGAGTGACAAAAAAATTGAAAAGCCAAATTTACAACAAAAAACTCAATTTGTGGCTTTAAACTTAGTCTCTGCTTTATCAAAAAATGATGATAATACGGCAATTATGATGTTCACCTATTTGGTCAATCGTATGCCAGAGCTTAAGCAGGCTAAAGCAAAGACAAAAACATTGGATTCAGGGCAGCAAGTGGGCGTGGAATTTGTTTTTGATGAAGTGAAGGCAGAAGGTCAAAAAATTGAATTTCGTCCCAATCACAAAGTACATTAAACAGGTTGTAATCAACTTGAGTTGTTAAGTTTACCTGACTATTTTGAACGATTTTATTTAAGAGCTTGATATTTTATGTCCCTGATTTTTTCATCCAACCCTGGTGCCAGAGAAAGACACCTTCAGCGTCAATATCATAATCCATTATTTGCTAGTGAACACCGTGACTTTGATGAGCAACGACTTTCAGGAGCTCGTTATATGGATGAAAAAGAACAGGATGAATTCCTGAAAACATTTCATACATTGCTTGGTAAAGTGGCAGAGCTTAAGCCTAATGAAGGCAGTGAAGTGATGTTGGAACTGAAATCACAACTTGATCAAAGTTATGAACAATGTTGTGGTTTGATGGGGGATCATCGCAATGAACAAGAGGCTATTGTCAAATTACTTAAAGTCATAATGGATTCTATCTGGCAGGGGGCAGAAGGTGATTCTGAAGCAGAACAAAACCTCAAAGAAGAAGAATTGGCCAGGAATACTCACTTTCAGTTGTTACAGTTTCCATTAGTAGCAGATTTATTACGGCCCCGTTCACCAATTGCTCAAGATCAATTAGTTCCTACATTGCTATCTGAATCAGACAATTCGATTAGAGCGGCATTTCAATTATTTGATAAAGAACATCAGGAGCTGATTTGCCAACAGGCCGTTCAGCTTTTAGAGACAAAAGAACAGGAATCTCATCAGTTGACAGATGCCTGGAACAACCTTGAATTGATGCAAGAAATATTAGCGACGACTAATCACTAAGCACAGTCTTTTTTGGAATGTGAAACTTCTGCAACTTTGCATGAAATAAATTTTAAATTGACACGTATTAACATTCTTGAATATAAACGATACCATCCCCAACTTTAATTTATATCGATTTTTGGGATTATCTATCTAATATCCCTTTTATTTTTTGAATCTGGGAGCTGAAATGAGCCAGGAAAGCAATGTAAAACAAGACTTTATTGAAACATCTGATGCTAAGGAATCACGTGAATTTCTGGCTGAAAAAGTCGTTGAATTAACTGAAAAACTAGAAAAATTACCCTCGGTTGTTCAACCAATGGAAAGAGCCAGAGTTTTATTGGATTTGGCTAATGCTGAATTAGGTATGACTCACATGAGTGATGTCTGGAATCATGCTAAAGCCGCTTTTGATATCTGTGTTGCCCATGAAGAATGGCAATTAGCAATAGAAGCCTGTGATATGTTGTATCAAACAGAACAACCATCTTCTATCGTGGCTTTGGGACATGGTGTCTGGTTGTCTGTCACTTATCCTGTTGAACCTGAGTACACGATCAATATGCTCAACAATGTCATCACTGAAACAACGGATGATGCCGATGGGGCGGCACTGGCGGCCATTACGGCTCATTTTATCGTTGATCAGCGTACAGAAGGCAAAAAACGAGATGATTTAAAAGTACTGACATCAAATATGATTGCCAAAGTGGCTTTACGTCATAGTAAGGTCGAAACTCAAGTAGGACTGGATGTCTGGATGGATAAATTAGATTTGAGAGATCCAGATGTTTTCTTACCACGCATGGGTATGGTAGTTGGTGCTATTGTTGGTGATGAGAACTGGTGGTTTAATCGAGATGAATTAAGAAGTAAATTACCGCAGTAAAAAACTTAAAATTAGTGTTTGGAAGCGATGTTTATAAAGTCGTCGCTGAAGAGGTGTGATTGGCCTCGCGGGGGACGCTTTGCCTCGTGGTACCTACTTTTGGCAAGCACGTCCATGTGCTCGAGCGTCCCCCTGCCCATAACTACACACTCAATGCGTTTTTTTATTCACACCATCCCCGAATGACCACCTTAATCTGTAATCTCATCCCCATGAAATATACTTTCAAAATGCATATTCTGACTTTTTATCCCATGTGAAATTAACAAAGGTTTCAATAAATGATTTAAATGCCCCGGAGCAGCAATATATAAATCAAAATTCAATAAGTGACTATGTTCTTCATGAAGATGGCTCATTAATGATTCTGCAACGACACCTGTATTGGCTTCACACATGATGCGAGTATAAGTGAAATTATCCAGTGCATCATTCCAGGAACGACATAAATTATCGAGATAGTGGTTTTCCACCTTTGTTGTCATCCAATAAAGATGGATTGTCTCAGCTTGTTCAAGTGACATTGCATGTTCCATCAGACTTTTTATTGGAGCAAAACCTGTATCCCAGGCAACAAAAATGAGTGAGTTGGGTGAATCTTCATTCAATACAAAACTTCCATGTGGTCCTTTGAGTTTAATATTACTATTTAGATTATTTTGAATCGCATTAGCAAAAGGTTCATTTGCTCTAGTGGGGATATGAAATTCTAAATTAGCAGGCTCACAAGGACAACTGGCAATGGAATATTCAGCAATAATTGCTTGTTCCTCTTCATTATCAGGCTTAAGGGAAAGTTCAATATGCTGGCCAGCAAGAAAACGAAGTCGTTGGCTACGAGGTGTTTTTAAAGTTAAGATCATAACATCATCATTGACTTGATGTGTTTTTTTGATTTTGGCATTAATGGTTTGCAATGGAATGTCATCAGAACTGACTGCTTCTTCTGTTTCTAATGTAATATCAGTGACTGCTGTATTTGAACAGGTCAGGATGTAACCCTGACTTTTTTCACTTTCTGAAAACACATAATCCTGATGGACTGTTTTTTCAACTTTTCCAGAGAGTAGCTTCGCTTTACATTTTCCACACTTGCCATTATTGCAGCCATAATCGACGGCCAGCCCAGAACGAAGAGCTGATTCTAATAAGGTTTCAGATTTATCTGAAATATAATCATGGCGACTGGGTAATAAGCGAACATGAGGCAACATAAATTGTTTGATTTGGTTTTCAAGACTTTGAACTGGTGTTGTGAGTTTTTCTTCACCTAATGCTTGAAGAGCTGTATTAAACCATGATTTGATTTCATTGAAACTATTTTCCTGTATCGGGTTAGTTTTCAACTCCATGAATTTTTGTTTCATACCATCAATGAGTTCTTCCATTTGATTGGCACGAGCTTTTTCATCTGTGAGTTCTTTATTGAGTTTGACCAGTCGACGACTCAAACCATCAACTTGTGCACCTTCACGTTCACTTTGGGCCATTTTATGCACAGCATCTTGCATAAACTTTTCCATTTTTTCCACCATAGTATTATCTTCATAGGTGGCATCAGGAAAAGCTTTTTTTAAATCAGAAAGAACAACGGTTCCTTCCATGACAGCGAGTTTATTTTCCTGTATTTTTTTTTGTATATCTGTTCGTTTGACGCCAATAAGTCGTGCGGCTTGAGAAAGAGATAAATGACGATCCATTGTTAACTCCTTTGAGTCATAATAATGATTAATACTCAATATATTGGTATTAATATTTTATTGTAGGTGAGGGTTTACCGTATAAATAACCCTGAGCATAATTAAAGCCAAGTTGTTTTATTTTTTCTTTAAGTTCTTCCGTTTCAATACCCTCTGCAACAAGCAGATGACCTGTTTCGCCAATCATTTTTGCTAGATGACTGATAATACTGAATTGTTTATCATCTTCAAGTTGTCTTATTAAAGTAATATCAAATTTAACAATATCAACGGGCATAGATGAAAGATAACTTATGGATGAGTAGCCGCTTCCAAAATCATCTAGAGCAATGAGAAATCCTAATTTTTTTAGTTGACTAATGTTATCAGATGCGTGATTGATATTGGTAATTAAAGAGGTTTCAGTGATTTCCAGTACAATCTTATAGTGTGATAAATATGGAACAAAAGTTAATAATTGTTCAACTATGTTTTCACTAATGATTGATGGACCTGAAACATTAACGGAGATCCCTGTTTTGGGTGGAATGAGACCACTTTTAAGATCGCTGGAGATTTGTCTGAAAATAGCAGTATCCAGTTCATAATCCAGTTTCTTTGCTTCGATTAGTTGAAATATTTTATTGGGAGGAATAATTTCATTGTTCGCTTTTATTCTAAGTAGCGCTTCATAATACTCTACTCTATTTTCATCCAGATTGATGATGGGTTGATAAAACATTTTAATGTCATCGCCTGTTTCAATAGCATTGAAGACGATGTTATTGATCTTACTAGATAGGATTGTTGTTGAAATATCCTTAATTTTATCTGAATAAGTCACAACATGAGAGTGTCCCGGCTTTTTTGCTGTGTAAACTGCAATATCAGCTTGCCAAAGTAACTCAGATATACTTGCAGGATTGTTGATGTCATTGTGAGCAACACCAATACTGGCCCTGACAGGTTCTTTTATACCTTGCTCTGTAAAAGAAAGACTACTGATTGCCATTTGACATCGGTTCGCAATGAGAATTGCATCTTCTGGCTTGCAATTATGTAATATAGCAGCAAACTCGTCGCCACCAATGCGATAGGTTTTTTCTCCCTTACGTAGTACTTTTTGTATGGCATAGGCAATTTTCTTTAGGACTTCATCTCCAATTGGATGACCATAGCTATCATTGATGCTTTTGAATAAATTAATATCAAATAATATTAAAGACACATGGCATCGGCTCTTTGAAAAAAGATCAGCAATATTTGCCCAGTGTTCCTCAAAGGCTCTGCGATTTAAGGCACCTGTAAGAGCGTCATGATGTGCCATTTCCCATAGTTCGTGATTTTTTTCATCAAGATTTGTATAAACTAATTGTAGTTTTTTTTGGTATAAACTTAGTGAATGTTTGACGTTTTCTAACTCATAAATATGAAAGTTGATATCTAATTTTTGATGCAGTTGTAGTTCAGGCTGGCTGTTTAATGCATCAATATATGATGAAATTTGACGTAAAGGGCGAGATAAAAAATAACTGATTAAAAAATAAAAAATTAAAGCAAAAACAATTAAAATAGAGGTGTTTTTTAATAAAATTTGTTCTATCTGACGAGAAATAAGAAGTGTTTCAGAACTTTCTTTAATCTCAAATTGGAAGTAGTTAATGAACTCATTGACTTCTATATGGTCTTTTTCCTGGAATTGTAGTTTGACTGAATCTACCTGGATATAATCATACTGTTTAATTTTAAGTAACTGCTCTAATATTTTACTTTTTGTGGCAATATAGCCTATTGTTTTATTAGAATTTTCTTTGCTCTCATCAATAACAGGGCACATAACTGTTAGTAGTCCAGTATTGTCTTCAATGCTAAAAAAACTTTTGATGCCGGTTAAATTCACTTGATCGGGTAAGGTTAATGTACTGGCTGTATCTAATGTCTTTCCTTGATTATCATAAATGGATGCTTCAATAAAATTATCAGGTAATATGCCTGCGTTTAAAAGTCGATGTGTTTGCCAATAAGAATAGTGTTCTGAATTATCAATTTGTTGACGTACTTCGTCCCAATTTGAAAATTTAATGCTAGCTTCTATATTTTTACTGACCAGTGTAACGATTGCTTCAATAAGCTCTGTTTTACCTGAGTTTAGGTTTGCCTGACTGATATCATCGTTAAGTTTTTGAATGTCGAGATAGGCAATAGTACTACTTAAGAAAAAGATCAGGATATAAAGCAAAATAAAGCTGAGAGCATAGCGTTTGATAGACATTTTTTTTATATGCATTGTTAACTATTTTTTACTGTCGCTTTATTATTAATAATTAGACTTTCAATAATATCTAACAAATCAAATTCATATTCATCATTAAAAAAATGATTTGCACCATCAATTTTAATAACGTCTATGCCATGTTGGGTAAGCATCTGACTCCATTCTTGGTCAACTCTTTTATCTTTAGAGCCCACAATTAATATTTTTGGAATTGTTATTTTATCGAGATAAGTCATGATGTTTTCTTTAGATAATTGAAGATAAGAAAGAAAATTTTCAGCAGATGTAGGATATTTTTCACAATAAGCTAATTTGAAATCATGTAGTGAGTTATTCTTATTTAAAACCAACTCTTCAGCTTTTATTTTTAACTGATTAATTTGGTCGGCATGAGATTCAATATTGAAATTGGGTATGGCAATAAAAATTATTTGTTTAATTTTATTTGATGGGTGTTTGCTTAAATAATTGGCAAGATGAATTGAACCGGCACTATGACCAATGAGAATAATGGGTTGATTGGATTGTTTTTCTAGCCATGTAATCCATTTTTCTAGCTCATAAACATCTTTTTCTAAAGAATGAGTATGGATTGCCTCACAAGCCAGGCTCTTTTTTCGATGGCTAATCCCTAAGCTCAGGCTAGGGGTTAAAACATTATAATCACTTTCATTTAAAGATTCAGCCAGACGTTTAACGGTTGGGAAACTATGGGTTTGCATAAAGCCATGCAGTATAAAAATATAGGGTTTATTTGTTTCTCCGGGATAATATTCAGCATTTGCAGTAATTTTATCTGAAATTTTAAGTTGAATTATTTCTCCAAAGGCTGGATTGGCAATTATTACGGAGATAAAAATAACTAAGATATTCTTTATTATTGTATGGCACATTGTTATACCTCGAAAAATCGAGTTTCATGTCTAAAGGTTTATTTCTAAATGTAGACTATAAACTAGAGTTTGTCTGTGATTAGAAAAATAAAACTTTAAGCGATGCTAAACCATGTCAAGGTATTTTTGTGGGTCAATATTCCATTTTTGATCGGATTCAGAACTGATGACTTTAAGTTTATCTTGCTTAGAAAGATCCACTACTTTTGGTTCAATGGTTTCATTGGTTTTAGTGTTAAGCACAGCAATAACTCTGGGGAGTAATAAATTACTGTTATTTTCTATAACCACAGCAAGATAATGGTTACTTAACATGACAAGTGTAGCGGGAGGGTAGATGCCAACACATTGAATGAATTCATGCATAAGTTGAGGGTTAAAATGAGCACCTGTCCAGGAGAGCATTCGTTTTAAAACGACAGAGGGATCTTGCCCTTTGTGATAACAGCGATCTGCTGTGAGAGCATCATAAACATCAACAATTGCTGACATTTGCCCAACAATGCTGATTTCATCGCCCTTTTTTCCATCAGGATATCCAGAGCCATCATATTTTTCATGATGTAGAGCTGCAACATCCAGAGCATTTTGACTGATTCCAGGTGTGTTTAACAGGATGAGACGACTGTCAACCACATGATTCTTCATAATCACGAACTCTTCGTCGGTTAATTTTCCGGCTTTATTCAGGATTTCTGTAGGTGTGAGGGCTTTACCGATATCATGTAATAAGCCACCAATTCCGACTTCCTGAATGATTTCTTTTGGCATTCCACGGCTTTTGGTAAAAGACATCATTAACACCCCTATATTAACTGAGTGTTCAAAAGTATAAGTGTCCATGCTGCGGATGCGAGATAAGCCCAGTAACGCATTATGATTATTCAATACAGATTCAGCCATTTTATCAACAACGGGAGTAACTTGCTCCATTTCAACCTGTTGGCCTAATTTTACATCAGCCATAATATTTGAAATGGCTTGTTCTGCATGATTTTTTATTTGTTTGGCATCTTTTCTTGTTTTTGTAAGGTTATTAGAAGGTGTTGATGTTATTTTGCTTTCTGGAGTAGATGGGATATCAGTATGAGGTGTTTTTTTCTCAATATCAGTTTCTAAATCAAGGCCTTTATCTGTGTCGATTTTAAGTGACTTAATACCAACACTGTGTATTTTTTTTATATCATTGATGTCTGTAATTTTAAATTGATTACGTGCAAAAGGGTGTTTCATCCAGGAACAATCTAATTCATGTATATACATGCCTTTTTTTAATTGCCTGGAAGAAATTGTTTTTATCATAGTTAAAGCCTGGTGCGGTATATTTTAGTAATATAGATATCTATGAGTATAGGATCGAATTATTAAAAAAAAAGGGTAAGTTTATTATTTTTTAAAAGGTAATATTACAGTTAGTCATGGATTAACTATGATTTATAATGAGAGATAATTAAGAATAGATCTACAAAGAAATATATAATCGGAATAAAGAAAAGTGGCGTCCCCTAGGGGGTTCGAACCCCTGTTACCGCCGTGAAAGGGCGGTGTCCTAGGCCACTAGACGAAGGGGACAACATTTCAGACTGTCTAACTACTTTTTCTCGTGTGAGATTAAGTTAAAGACATATTTTGAAGCAGTCCTTCGTAGCAATTAGCTAGAAAGTGGGCATATTATATTGTCGAGATTTTAATTAGTCAAACATTAATTAAAATATTTTTTTTCTTTTTAAAAAAATAAATATAATTGTTAAATTATCAATTACTTATGGATAATATAAGAGTCTTTTTATATTATATAAGATAAAGCTGTTTGCAAAAGTATAGCGAATTGACTTTTAAGACGCCTATTATATGGATTATTTTCAGGATCTCAGACTATTATGAAAGATTTAATCGAATCACCCGCCTGGTTAGAACTTAAAGCACATTATGAAGAAGTCAAAGAGCTTCATATGAGGGATATGTTTAATGAAGATCCAAATCGCTTTGAACAATTTTCAGCCAGCTTAAATGATATCTTATTGGACTATTCAAAAAACCGGGTGACTGCTAAGACGATGGACTTATTATTCGGTTTAGCTCGTCAGGCCAATGTTGAAGAATGGCGAGATCATATGTTTTCCGGTGAAGAAATAAACTTGACGGAAAGTCGTTCAGTTTTACACACCGCTTTGAGAAATCGTTCCAATAAACCAGTACGAGTGAATGGTCGAAATGTGATGCCGAAGGTTAAAGCTGTTTTGGCTCATATGCGAGATTTTTCTGAACAGGTTCGTTCGGGAGAATGGCGAGGCTATAATGGTGAAAGAATTAAAAGCATTATTAATATTGGTATTGGTGGTTCCGATTTAGGGCCTCATGTTATTTGTGAATCGATGCAGCCTTATGCACAAAGAGGTTTAAAGGCTTATTTTGTGTCAAATGCTGATGCGACTCACTTAGTTGAAACTTTAAAGCAAGTTGAACCTGAATCCACTTTATTTGTTATTGCATCAAAAACCTTTACGACTCAAGAAACCATGCTGAATGCCTTCAGTGCTAGAAAATGGTTTCTGGACTTGGTGGGCAATGAAAAAGCTATCGAAAAACATTTTGTTGCAGTAACAACAAATATTGAACTTGCAACCGATTTTGGTATTAATGAAAATAATACGTTTGCTTTTTGGGATTGGGTAGGCGGACGATATTCGCTGTGGTCATCGATTGGTTTGACTATTGCACTTTATTTGGGAATGGATCACTTTGAAGCTCTTTTAGAGGGTGCTTATGATATGGATCAGCATTTTCAAAAAGCGCCTTTAGAAGAAAATATTCCTGTTATTATGGCACTGTTGGGTATTTGGTATAATAACTTCTTTGATGCACAAAGCCATGCCATCATGCCTTATAGTCAATATTTAGAACGCTTACCTGCTTATTTGCAGCAGTTGGATATGGAAAGTAATGGTAAAACCATTGATAAGAACGGTCATAGGGTAAACTATTTGACAGGACCTATTATCTGGGGCCAATCAGGTACAAATGGTCAACATGCTTTTTTCCAATTGTTACATCAAGGGACTAAACCCGTACCAGCAGATTTTCTTATTCCTTCTCTTAGCCAAAACCCTTTAGGCCTACATCATCGAGTGTTGTTTTCAAATTGTCTTGCTCAGACTAAAGCCTTAATGTTAGGAAAAAAGTATGTAGAAGCGGTTGAAGAAATGAAACATCAGGGCTTTGATGATGATGCTATTGATGATGTGATTCAGCATAAAGTCTTTGATGGTAATAAGCCGACCAACACTATTATCTTTGAACGTTTGTCTCCAAAAACTTTAGGGTCTATTCTTGCTATGTATGAGCATAAAGTTTTTGTTCAGGGCATTGTTTGGAATATTAACTCTTTTGATCAATGGGGAGTGGAATACGGTAAGGTTTTGGCTGGTCAAATCCAGTCTGATTTATCCACTCCAGGTGATGTTGAAAATCATGATTCATCAACTAATGGTTTAATTAACTATCGTAAGCGAGTTTATTTTGATGAAATTGAAAAAAATAAAGCGGATTAAATCATAGCAATACATAATCAATTTTTTTTCTTGCCCGAAAATCATAGCATCATTTATGATAACAATTAAATCGTTAGATATTTTGTGATTATCTGAATATGGGCAAGGAGTTTTTTTATTCTTTCTGCTTCCTCTGTATGACGTTATATTTCACTTAGTTGAATATACGTTACGTTTCTTCTTTAAAGTTGTTATCTTTTTTATATCTTATCTAAACCCAAACGCCCATATTTTGCTTAATTAATTTCAGTTACATTGTTGTACATCAATGCATCATTTGTCAGAGATAATATAATTATTGTATGACAAATAAAAAGCAAATATTTATTATCATCAGTATTGTTGTTTTTATACTGGATTTGATTTTTGTTGCCATCAATTATTACTCCTCACTACACGCTCTTAATATTACCCTGCTTGATAGTCTTCAAGAAAAACAAACTCATTTTAATCATACTCTTTCAATGGTGTATAGGAACATGCTGCAAATTTCCGAGCATTATTCTCAACTAAATGAATATAATCAATTATTTTTGAAAGGAAAAAAAGCAATTAAAACAGAAGGTGGGGGAAAAGGAGGTATAGAGGCTCAACAAGCCCGTCAAATGTTGCTGAATAAGGTCAAGCCAGGTTGGGACAACATGACCAGTCATTTTAAAGTGAGGCAACTACATTATCATATTGGCCCTGGAAGTCTTAGCTTTTTACGTGTTCATGAACCCGACAAGTATGGTGATCGACTGGATAATGTTCGCAATATAATAGTTGATACTAATAAAGAAAAAGTATCGAGAGTGGGATTTGAAACAGGTCGAATTTTTAGTGGTTTAAGAGGTGTTTCTCCCATTTGGACTATTGATCCTGAGACTCATCAGGAAGTCTATGTAGGAGCTTTAGAAGTAGGAACCTCTTTTGAACAAATATTACCGATTATTAGTAATAATTATAAGACGAATTTAGCTGTATTATTGACAAAACAACATGTTGAAAAAAATATTTGGCCTGAACTTATTCAAGAAGCTGCTCAATCATATGTTCAAAGTAAATCGAATATTGATTACTATATTGAGTCTAGTTCATCTAAAAATTTAAAAGTTATTTTATCTCAAATTAATGTGCCCTATGATTTTATTTCTGAGCGGGTTGGATTAATTAAAATGAATGGTCAATACATCTCAACCTTCTTTTTTCCCTTTAGAGATTATTCTTCCACCAAGAATAATCAACTACCTGCAATCGGTTTTGTGCTTCTTTGGGAAGATGTTTCTGAGCTGATTATTGAATTTCATACGAATATTATCATTAATGTTTTGTTTGCCCTTATTGCTCTGATTATTATTGAGGTGACACTTTATTTATTGTTTAAACATGAAATTAAATTAACGAATAGTGCGATGTTTGATGGCTTAACTGAAATTCCAAATCGTCGTTACTTTGATGAGTATTTGATGCTTGAACTGAGAAGAGCTAAAAGAAATAAGCAGATTATGTCTCTTCTTCTTTGTGATCTCGATTATTTCAAACAATTTAATGACACCTATGGTCATCTGGCAGGAGATGATTGTCTCAGAAAGGTGGCGACGACATTGACTAGTAATATGAAGCGAGCAGGGGATTGTGTTGCACGTTTTGGAGGTGAAGAATTTACAATTTTATTGCCAGATACGAGCTTAAATACAGCTGTACAAATAGCTGAACGACTTAGAAACAAAATTAATAATCTTAAAATACCACATGCAGATTCTAAAATTAACCAATTTGTTACTATTAGTATCGGGGTGGCTTCGACAGAAACAATACAGAAAGCGGATGAACTTTTGGCACAGGCTGATATTAACTTATATGCTGCAAAAAATAAGGGACGAAATCGAGTTGAGTATGAGATTTTGAATTGATTATTATAAAACTATTTCCTGATGTAAGTTGTAAGCCATAAGTTGTCTGATGGACTAAAATTTTCTTAGTTTGAAGCACTGCTTTAAACTAAGAAAATTTAGAGTGGATTTTGATTTATGAGATCAATGAAAGTGCAACATTGAATGTACTGCTTGGGCGCATAAATTGTGTAACCTGTTGAGTATCAGGGTGATAATAACCATTGAGTTCAACAGAACTTCCTTGAGGAGAATTGAGTTCATCTACAATGCCTTGTTCATTCTTGCTGAGTTCCTGAGCTAGAGTTAAAAAGCTAGACTGAAGTGTTTCATCTTGTGATTGTTCAGCCAGGGCTTGAGCCCAGTAGAGTGTCAAATAAAAATGACTGCCCCTATTATCCAGTTCGCCTACTTTTCTTGAGGGTGATTTGTTCATTTCCAGAAACTGAGTAGTCGCTTGATCCAGTGTGTCTGCTAAAATCTGAGCTTTGCCATTGCCTGTGGTATTTGCGATGTGTTCAAGTGAAACAGTTAGTGCTAAAAATTCACCCAGGGAATCCCAGCGTAAATGGTTATCAGATAAAAACTGTTGCACATGCTTAGGAGCTGAGCCACCAGCACCTGTTTCAAAAAGACCTCCGCCATTCATCAATGGTACGATAGATAACATTTTGGCGCTGGTTCCTAATTCAAGAATTGGGAATAAATCTGTCAGATAGTCTCGTAGAACATTTCCTGTTACTGCAATGGTATCAAGTCCATTTCTGATGTGAGCCATTGAGAAATTAATTGCTGCCTCAGGAGATATGATGCGAATATCAAGGCCATCCAGATCATGTTGAGACAGGTATTTTTCTACTTTTGTTATGAGTTGGGCATCATGAGCACGGTTTTTATCAAGCCAAAAAATGGTTGGCATTTTAGTTGCCCGAGCTCTATTAACTGCTAGTTTTACCCAGTCTTGAACTGGAGCGTCTTTTACCTGGCACATTCTCCAGATATCACCTTCTTCAACACTTTGTTCCAGTAGGATGGTGCCTGTCTCATCTATGACACGAACTGTTCCATTACATGGTATTTCAAAGGTCTTATCGTGAGAACCATATTCTTCAGCTTTTTGTGCCATTAAACCAATGTTTTGCACTGTACCCATAGTTGTTGGATCAAAAGCACCATGTTCTTTACAATATTTGATTGTTTCCTGATAGATGCCCGCATAGCACCGATCAGGAATAATGGCTTTAGTATCGTGCAGTTGACCATCTGAGCCCCACATCTTGCCTGAAGCACGAATACAGGCGGGCATAGATGCATCAATAATGACATCACTTGGAATATGTAAATTAGTAATGCCATTGTCTGAATCAACCATAGCTAATTCAGGATTTATATCGTAACAGGCTTGAATATCTGTTTTGATTTGATTTTGTTGATCTTCTGACAGTGTTTGAATTTTAGTGTAAAGATCCCCCAGACCATTATTGGCATTAATTCCTAGTTCTTTAAATGCTGTGCTGTGCTTAGTAAATACACTTTCAAAATAAACAGAAACAATGTGACCAAATAGAATGGGATCTGAAACCTTCATCATCGTAGCTTTAAGATGAGCGGATAATAAAATTCCCTTAGCTTTTGCATCCTGAATTTGTTCAGCCAGGAAAGCACGTAAGGCTTTTTTGCTCATGACTGAAGTATCAATGACTTCCCCTTTAAGAAGAGGTGCCTTATCCTTTAATAAGGTTGTTTGCCCATCATCTGATAACAACTCAATGGTGAATTCACAGTTCTTATCCAGAGTTATTGAGTTTTCACTGCCGTAAAAATCACCCTGGGTCATACTGGCAACATGAGTTTTTGAATCAGATTTCCAGATACCCATTGAATGTGGATTATTTTTTGCGTATTGCTTAACGGCTCCCGGAGCACGGCGATCAGAGTTACCTTCACGTAATACTGGGTTAACAGCACTGCCTTTTACAGTGTCATAACGCCTCTTTGTTTCTTTTTCATCTTCAGTGGCCGGAGCTTCTGGATAGTCGGGTAGCTGATAACCTTGTGTTTGTAATTCTTTAATAGCTGCTTTTAACTGTGGAATTGAAGCACTGATATTAGGTAATTTTATAATGTTAGTATCGGCTTCTTTTACCAATTTTCCTAACTCCTGTAAGGTATCAGGCACTATTTGTTCTTTACTTAATTTATCAGGAAAAACAGCCAAAATACGTGCAGCAAGTGAAATATCTCTGGTTTCAATTTCAATACCAGCAGTACTGGTAAAGGCTTGAATAATGGGTAAAAAGGAATGAGTGGCCAGCGCAGGGGCTTCATCTGTTAGAGTATATAAAATTTTAGGGTGAGATGAATTCGATACCATTGGATAAAACTCCTGATTAACTTGGGCTACAATAATATCTGAAACAAAACAAATATCATGCGATCTATCTTAAAAATTTTTGTTAAATGCGGACAACATCATACGGAAATATGGTGGAAAATGAAATATGGATAAAGGTGATTTTAAATAAAATCTGAATATTTTACTTAAAAAGAGAGAGTGGCGTCCCCTAGGGGGTTCGAACCCCTGTTACCGCCGTGAAAGGGCGGTGTCCTAGGCCACTAGACGAAGGGGACATATTCGTTCTCTTCGCTGTGTAAACAGCTTGTAGTTGCATTCGAAAAAAGTATTTTTAGTACGTTTCGTAGAATGACTTGTAGAAAAAGTTGATTGGTGGAGCTAAGGAGGATCGAACTCCTGACCTCTTCGCTGCCAGCGAAGCGCTCTCCCAGCTGAGCTATAGCCCCGAACAACAGGCGTGTATGATACTGGGAAGAGAGTGATTTGTCTATAAAAATTTAATTCAAATGAGTGAATTTTTACTTATATTTTATCTTGGAGCAAAAAACATCACAAAAAAGCAAAATATTACCAAACCAATAAAGTAGTAAATAAATTTCTTAGGCGTTTTCTTTTGCCAATCTTTTCCATGAAAATGGGTCGGTGCATTACAGATTGGGCAACTGCCTGCGTCTTTTTCAATTTCATTGCCACAGTGACTGCAATAATTTTTGTCCATGTCTTCAGCTACTTTTTAATTTAATGATGTAATAATCTATCCAGACTCATGAATATACTTTAGTCGATGTCCAGACCTTCTCTGTGAACTCTATTCACTTCTTTGAGCAAGTGAAGCATGGGTAAAAGAGCAGTATGGTTGTTTTCTTTGACGATACTCATATAAGGCAAATCTTCGTCTTTGAACTCATATGTACCATCAACAAATGACTGATAAAGTTCCTCGACAATTTTTTCTAAAGGTTCGACAAGTAACCCTGAACGGCCCATTTCGTCAGGAGCGTATTCACAGGCTTCACGTAAATCAAAGACATCTTCTCTAAGTTCTTTAACCATGCTAATGAATTCTTCAGGTGTTCTTACTTTACGGAGCATGGAGCCGTTGACTTGACCAAATGACATAATAAAACTCTTTTTACTTTAAATTAATTAATGGTGAATTTTAGATATAGGTTTAATAAATAGTGTCAAACCTGCTTAAAATCAACCCCCAGTATTTAATAGGGATAATTCCTTTTCAAGCTCTTTACAGTCCAGTTCCATGAACTGAGTATGATTAAACGTTGTGAAACCTCCACTCACTTCATACCAGGCAAAGCCACTACTCCAGGATGCATCAGGATAAGTTCCCTGATGTTTCCGTGGTAGACAATAAACCACTCCAGGTTGGTAAATCAGGTTAAAACTAATCTGCTGCTGGTGCAATTCTTCAATATAGTGCCAGGCATCTTCAATGGAGTGAAATGCATTGCATTCAATTGGGTAGTCTTTATCACCCCCATTGTGTTTCCAAATAGGGGTAGTCACAGGAAGAGGGTGTTCTTTAATAAATAAGTGAAAATGCAAGTGATTGATTGATGAAAATGCACCATATGAATTATAGGCCATACCAATTCCTGGTAATTTGTCACCAAGGTGTTCTGTTATTTGCCAGATGTACTCATGATATTCATGAGTGAGGTATTGAGGTAGAGAAGCCTCTTTTTCTGGCACTAAAAGTGAGTGAAAACGGGCAAAAGGAAACTTGTTATAAAAAATATCCAGGTGTTTACCATTCATTATGCCATTCCAATAACTTTCTTTTTGTAAAAAAGGTTTATTGAAATGAAAACTATCAGGGTCAAAATCAAGACGGATACCTTCAATTATATTCTTACTGATACGAGCAGGTCTTAGAGAACGAATGTGATTAAATTGCAACTCCCATTGTTTGGTCTGGCGAAATTCAGTTTGACTGACTCTGTCTATTCCCATAGCCATTAGTTTTAAAAAAACCAGAATGTCGTCTTCTGGCTCAGTTAATAACTGGCCATCTTGTAATAAAAAACGATATTTGTTGGTTAATTGTTCGTATTTTTCTAATAGGGCTTTATGGGTGTAATCATGAACGTGTTCATCAAAGCTTGCATTGGCTAAGACTAAAATAAAAATTCCCAGACCATCATAATCCAGGAGTTTAACTAGTCCTTGCTCAAAAATATGGCGAAATTGTTCTTTGGAAGCAAATAATTCGTTGTTCATTATAAGTCGTTGTGGTTGAAAACGACTATTATCCACTAAATCTTATGTCAAATTCCAGAAATCAATAAGTTATTAGCATAAATGTGATAAAACTAAGTAGTTTCCGTGATTGTTTCGTGACATATATCAACTATACTGAATTTAACTTAACGAATTGGCACAATTTTTATCTTTTTTATAAAGTAAGAAAATGAATAAAAATTGAGTTATTTCTGAAAGAGTTACTTTTGTTATTACTTAAACACCCCTGGGGCACTTCCTTTGGGTATAAATCACTGGATTAAGGAATTGAATATGAATGCAACTAAAACATTATCAGGTGCAGCAATTGCTGCGGCAGCAGCAGCTCTTTTTGCAACCGGTTTCACTGCAACAGCGACAGCTTCAGCAGAAGAAGCAACAGTAAAATGCAGTGGTATCAATGCCTGTAAAGGAAGTTCTGCATGTGCAACTGCAACGAATGCTTGTAAAGGCCAAAACAGCTGTAAAGGTCATGGTTGGATTAAAGCAAGTGCAAAAGAGTGCGCAGATAAAGGTGGTAAAGTTCTAGGCTAAGCATTACATTAATATGGCTCCTTCATTATGATGATACTTACTTGATGATGGGAGTCATATCCAAATGGAAGAATGAAACAAATATTATCTTTAAATAAATGACTGGTTGATGAACAATAGTAAAAAATATCAGGGACTAGGTTTTGGTCTGGGCTTAAGAAAAGAACACTATCAGGACGTTCTGGATTCTTTTCAGGCTAATGGCTCTTCACCTGCTAAAGGCTCTTCTCTCCCTATTGACTGGTTTGAAATACTGACTGAAAATTATTTAATTCCAGGTGGAAAACCGCTTTATTATCTGGAACAAATTGCTGAACGATATCCCATGGTTATGCATGGTGTGTCTATGAATATTGGTAATACTGAACCACTTGATCAAAATTACCTGAAGCAAGTAAAATTGCTCAAAAATCGAATTAATGCTCACTGGCTTTCCGATCATCTTTGTTGGACTGGTACCAATGGCACCAACGCTCATGATTTACTTCCCTTACCTTATACTGAAGAAAGTATCAAAAATGTGGTTGATCGTATTAGTCAGGTTCAGGACTTTCTTGGTTGCCGTATGTTGATTGAAAATGTATCCAGTTATGTGAGTTATAAACAGTCTGATATGACCGAGTGGGAATTTCTAAATGAAATTGCTGAAAGGGCTGATTGTTTATTATTACTGGATATCAATAATATTTATGTTTCATCAGTAAACCATGAGTTTGATCCCCTAGAGTATCTTTTATCAGTACCTGAACATCGAGTCCAGCAATTTCATTTAGCAGGACATAGTGATTATGGGGATTATGTTATTGATACCCATGATATGCCGGTGTGTGATGCGGTTTGGTCTCTTTATGCAAAAGCAGTAGAACGTTTTGGTGATGTGACTTTTATGATTGAACGGGATGATAATATTCCGTCATTGAATGAACTATTATTAGAGTTGGATCTGGCCAGGAATATCTCAGATAATGTTCTTAAAAATGGCTATGATCCCAGTTTAGTAAAGAATCTACAAATCAGGCAGGAACAAATAACTGCTCAAAAACAAAAGATATCTGTATGAGTTCTGAAACCTCAGAAATGAATTCTTCACCATTAAAGTCTTTGCAACAAGAAATGCTGTCCTGGTTACAGGAGGCTAAACCTCAAATAAAACAATCAGTAACTGGAACTGAAAAAGTATCAGCAGATACTCGATTGGATATTTATTTCAATGCTTATCGATTTCGCTTAATTGAAGCATTACAAGAAACTTTTCCTGCACTACATACTTTACTTGGTGATGAAGATTTTTTTAATCTTGGCATGGAATACCTGACCGCCAATCCCTCGAAGCATTTTTCTCTGCGATTTTTTGGACACCAGATGAGTTCTTTTTTAAATACATCTGAGCATTTTAAAGATCAACCTGTTTTATCTGAAATGGCTCATTTTGAATGGTTATTGAGAGATGCTTTTGATGCGAAAAATAGCGAAATCTTGAACATTGAAGCATTGCAGCAAATTGATCCTCAGTCATGGCCGGAATTGAAATTTGTTTTTCATCCAACAGTCCATCGTGTGGATTTGAGTTTTAATACCCCTCAACTTTGGCAAGCTATTGATCAGGAGGAGCCACCAATTGATATTGTCAAAAATGAATATCCTATTGCATGGTGTCTATGGCGTAAGGATTTACGGACCTTGTATCGTTCGATGGATGTTGATGAAGCATGGGCTATGGATGCCATGCTTTCTGGCCACAATTTTACTGATATTTGTAGTGGTGTTTGCGAGTGGGTTGATGAGCAACATGCAGCAGTCAGAGTGGCTGGTTTTATACAAAACTGGATCAATGAAGGGATGATTCAAAAAGTACTTTGAAAAAACTTATTGAGAAGCAGCGAAATCCAATAAACGTTGTGTTGATTCAAATGCCTTAAGTCTCACACTTTCTTCCACATGAATTTCATTCTTTCCTTGCTCAAGAACATCAAGTATTCCCTGAAGAGTATTCATTGCCATCCAGGAACAGTGGGCACACATAGTGCAAGTTGCGCCAACACCACCTGTGGGAGCTTCGATAAGAGTCTTGTCTGGAGCGGCTTCTTTCATCTTATAAAAGATACGGTTATCAGTCGCCACAACAAACGTTTGATCGGGCATGGTTTTTACTGCATCAATAAGCTGTGTAGTAGAACCGACCATATCTGCCATTTCAACAACTGTGTAAGGGGATTCTGGATGAACCAGAATTTTGGCATCAGGGTATTTTTCTTTGAGTGCCAGTAGGGCATCTGCTTTAAATTCATCATGTACAATACAAGATGCCTGCCAAAGTAACATATCTGCGCCGGTCACGCTTTGAATATATTTGCCCAGGTGACGATCAGGAGCCCAGAGCACTTTTTTTCCTTCACTGGCTAAATGTTCAATGACTTTAGTTGCAATGCCTGAAGTCACGACCCAGTCAGCTCGGGCTTTAACTTTAGCGCTGGTATTGGCATAAACCACCACAGTGTGATCAGGGTGTGCATCACAAAAAGGGATAAAATCTTCAGCCGAACATCCCAGATCAAGTGAACACGTTGCATTCAGATTAGGCATACAGACTGTTTTTTCAGGGGAAAGAATCTTTGCTGTTTCACCCATAAAACGAACACCTGCAACAATTATCTTTTCGGCAGGGCTTGCTTTACCAAATCGAGCCATCTCCAGAGAGTCTGAAACGCAGCCCCCCGTTTCATCAGCTAATTGCTGTAAAATTGGATCAGTATAATAGTGAGCCACTAAAACTGCATTTTGCTCTTTAAGTAATTGTTTGATACGTTTAATGAGGTTTTCTTGTTCTTGCTCATTAATTTGAGGTTTTTTATGCTCTATTTCCTGGGTTGATGGTACGTTGTCTGCCCAGATTGGAGTGACTTGTGTGCTCATATGCTTTATTTGGCTAACGCTCGTATTACTGAATGTTATTATGAAAATAGAACACATTATTATCTATTGAATTTGCATTTGAGTCCAGATTTTTATATTGTCATATAAGACATTTTGGGGAATCTCTTTAGTATTTATAGAGGGGTGATGACTTCTTATGAAAAACACACAGCTGAATCTTTCAGAAAAAGCAGTTGTTAATCTGGCAACATTAAGTCAGGAGCTGGGAATCAGCCGTGATGATTTTGCAACTCTTTGCTTTGAATATGTTGATATTAAGCATCAGGGAATTGTTAATGCTGCCAGAAAGATTAGAGATAAAAAAAGTAAAAAAACAATTAATAAGAAAAATCTCAGCCAGCATTTAAAACAACTGTCAGCAGAACAGGTTGAGCTGCTTTTAAATAAAGCAGCTCAAAAAAAGAAAAGCTAGAAGAGTTATAAGATATTTAAAACGTTGTTTTTAATTGAGTCATCAATACAAAATGACGTAAAAAAGGTCTGCTTAATGCCGGATTTCGAATCATTTGACGATAATCACCCTGTGCAAATTGTAATGCCCGTGTAGCAACTGCAGGGCCTAGTTTGGTTAAACCAAAACCTTTAGTTACCCACTTTTCCCAATTTTGTGGATCAGCGCGTAAATCCCAGTCAATGGCTTCATTATTATATAAAGAAGCGTTTACAATTTTTCCATTTACAATGTCTATTACGCATTTTGGAGTAGCATCACCTATAAAGCCATATGAAATTTTGGAAGTAAAACCTGCTTTATTTAACGGTTCAACAACTTGAGGATCATTATTCCAGGCGTCGGCTAATGATTTTACCCATGATTCAGAAAATAATTCGCTCATTAATTTATCTCGTAGAAATTTATTTTATTATTGTTGTAATGATTCAATGCGAATATTTTTCTCTTAACAATCGTTTGTAAGACTTCAAGTTAAGAATAGTGACTTATTAGCGTCAGTTTAAGCTTTTGTAGTAGAGGATTTAATCTTCAAGAAGGCTCTGATTCTTCATCCATGTTTATTCGTCAGAATTATCTATCGTATTGGCTTGTCGTTAGCCACTTAATCAATTGCATTAAATAATTATTTTTATATTAGTAAATGAAAATAACTTTTTTTTTCATTTTTTTCAAGTAATTTAAGTGTTTATTTATAAAGTTGAGTGTTAATTTCACTTATTTAATGAATAATTCTCCAATTCCTTTCTGTGCACATTTTTTACCGGCAAGTTGACAGGCAAATTCAAGACATTTTTCAAGTGGGTATTTTTTGAGCTGCTGATCAATTATTGCGGCATTAAATACGTCACCAGCTGCGAGTGTATCGATGGCTTTTATGTCTAATGCATTCTGCCAATGATATCCTTGCTTAAATGATGCGCCTGCACCAGTGTCTCCCCAGGCACAGACAATAGATTTATCATTATATTGTGAGCTAATGAGGTGACATAAATCTTTTGCTGATGTTACAGATTTTGAAAGTGCGTATTGTTTAGAAAATAAAATGGTGTCAGCCAACTCAAATAGTTCTTGTATCGAGTCTCGTGGTTTTTCAATTTCAACTGATATAGGAGTTCCTGGACATTGTTGTCGACACCATTGCATCATTTTTTGTGTTTCTTCTACATTACGTCCTTCAAAATGAAACCAGTCAAATTGATGTAAATTAATTTTTTTGAATGTTTCAAATGTGTATTCTGGCAAATCACGAAAATGGCTTATCGTTCTTGAACCTGAGCCCTGACTGAGCGTAATGTAGGATGTGGGAATTTTACCCTGATCAAGGAAATGACAATAATCATAATTAATTTGATAGTGTTTTAAATCGGATAAAATGGTTTGGCTATCCACTTCGTTGACCAGTGTGCCAGCCCAAAAACACTCATGCCCTAACTGGCTTAAGATGACGGCAGTATTTGTGGCATTTCCGCCACGGCGTTTTTCCTGAGACAGTATTCTTATTTCATCATCTTCATCTGGATAGCACTTTACTTCATTGATAATGTCCAAAGTGGCAATACCAGTGCATAAGATTTTTGCCATTATGATTGGTTTCCCTGTTCGAGGTTATTTTGTTTTAGAGCCCATAAAACATGCTCTTTAACCATTTCAGAAGGATATTGTAAACGAAGCATTAAGGCGTTAGTAATTGTCTGAATTTCTTCATCTTTTTTTGTTGTTCTCAAATGATTACCTAAGGCCACAGCAATATTTCTCAACCATGATTCATGGCCAATTCGTCGAATGGCTGTACCTTCTGTCTGTTTTAAGAATTCATCCTCAGTCCATTGAAAGAGATCAAGTAATTGAGGACTGGCTAAATCACCACGAGAAAAATAATCAGTTTCTACTGTTTGCTGTGAGAATCGATTCCAGGGACAAAATAACTGACAATCATCACAGCCATAAATTCGGTTTCCGATGAGTGGTCGGAGCTTTTCAGGTATAGATTGATGAGATTCAATGGTGAGGTAAGAGATACAAAGACGTGAATCAACCACATAAGGCTCTACAATGGCCTGAGTGGGACACACTTCCATACATTTTGTACAACTACCACAATGATTTGCGGATGGTGTATCTATGGGCAATGGTAGATTGGTAAAGATTTCACCAAGAAAAAACCAGGAGCCCGTTTTTTCTTGCAATACATTGGAATGTTTTCCTATCCAACCAATACCCGCTTTTTCTGCTAAAGGCTTTTCCAGCACAGGCGCACTATCGGTGAACACGCGATAGCCAAATGAGCCAATTTCCTGTTCCAGTTTTTTTGCGAGTGCTTGCAGGCGTTTTCTAACCACTTTGTGGTAATCTCTACCCAGACTATAGCGGGCAATGTATCCCTGATTAGGTTTATTAAGTAATTCGATGGCATTTTCTGGATCTTCAGGAAAATAATCCATGCGAACAGAAATAATACTTAAGGTACCTGCTTCTAATTCAGCAGGGCGGGTGCGTTTATTTCCATGATGAGACATATACTCCATATCGCCATGCATTTGTTGTTCTAGCCAACTATTGAAACGCTGTTCAGCAATGGTTAAGTCCGTATCAGTTATACCTATAGCCTGAAAGCCAAGTTCATGTCCCCATTGCTTGATTTTCTTTACTAGAATAGAAAGGTTAACTGGGTCACAAAGTTCTTCGTGTGATAGTTGTTTATGGGTGTTATTTTTCTGGTTCATTCAATACAATAGGCATTTAATTATTAATGATGTTTAAGAACGGTTGACCAAGCAATTGCAAATTATAGATGAAAACGCCATGACAGAGCTAGGTGCAAAGTTGGCAATGGTGTCAGTACCGGGAACAATTGTCTATCTTGATGGTGATTTAGGGGCAGGTAAAACAACTCTGGTCAGAGGATTTCTTCGTTCACAGGGCTACTCTGGAGCGGTAAAAAGTCCGACATTTACGGTTGTGGAACCTTATACACTTGATAATAACAAATTTTATAATTACAATGAGTTAGAGGATGATCTTAAGCTAGATGGTGATAATAACTCTGTAACTCATTCTATAAGTAATAAAAATACTGAAAGTGACCGAGAGCAAATTGAATCTCAGGTACAAAGAGTTTACCATTTTGATCTTTATCGATTAGAAGATCCCGAAGAGCTTGAGTACATAGGGATTCGAGACTATCTGGATGGACATGCCATTGCTTTGGTTGAATGGCCAGAAAAAGGATATGGTGTTTTACCACAGGCTGATTTAATTATAAAAATAACTCATCAAAAACAGGGACGGAAGGTTGAATTACAGTCACACTCTGAAGTTGGGACGGTAATTGTTTCTAAATTAGTATCGAATGAGCGAAACAAAAGCTCTATTTAATAACATATTGATGAAGATAATAATGCAAATTATGACAAACCGTTTTCTTACATTCTTTTTTGCCTTACAGTTTTCCTTATTAATTGGGGCTGAGATGGCGATTGCTTCTGTTGCCCAGGTTAAAGGTGTCCGTATGTGGGCATCGCCAGATTCTACGAGACTTGTTATTGATTTATCTCAGTCAGTTGAACATCGGCTGACTCGTCTTTCCAATCCCGAACGTGTCGTTATTGATGTTGATCAGGCCAAATTGCCCAATACTATCACTCATCTTGATTACAAAAAGGGTTCAATTTTAGATATTCGTAGTGCTAACAAAAAACAGAACAAACTTCGTCTGGTTCTGGATCTTAAACACAAAGTACACCCCAAAAGTTTTTTACTAAAACCCAATTCAAAGTATGGTTATCGACTCGTTATCGATCTGGAAAAAGTGACTCAAAAAACACTTTCCAGTAAGCCTAAAATAGTTAAAAGTGTCAATTCATCTAAGAAACGTGATCTGATTGTGGCTATTGATGCAGGTCATGGTGGTGAAGATCCGGGTGCGATAGGTCCAAGAGGAACCAGGGAAAAATATGTTGTCATGGCCATTGCTCGTAAACTCAGGGATATGGTGAATAAGAAGCCAGGTATGAAAGCCGTTATGATACGTACTGGCGACTATTACATTAGTTTACGCAATCGTACTAAAAAAGCTCGCAAGCTCAATGCCGATATTTTTATTTCCATTCATGCTGACGCTTTTAAAAGTCCTAAAGCACATGGTTCTTCAGTTTTTATTCTTTCTTCAAAAGGTGCAACCAGTGAAGCTGCTAAGTGGTTAGCAAAAAAGGAAAATGAGGCTGATTTAGTGGGTGGTGTCAGTCTGGATGATAAAGATGATATGCTGGCAAAAATGCTTTTGGATTTATCACAAACGGCCACTATTGAAGCCAGTAATAGTGCAGCATCAAGAGTTTTATCAGGTTTAACAAAAATTGGTGATACTCATAAAAACAGAGTGGAGCGTGCTGGATTTGCGGTTTTAAAGTCACCTGACATTCCATCTTTATTAGTTGAAACGGGGTTTATTTCAAACTATAAGGAAGAAAGACTTCTTAAAACTCCTTCTTATCAAAAGAAGTTGGCGGGTGCTATTTTGAGTGGAGTTGATGGATACTTTAAGCAATATCCAATTCCAGGCACTATCTATGCAAAAGAGACTGTCGTTAAAGAACTGAACAGGGAACAGTTAGCTTCTGCTCTACGAACAAAAAGTCATAAGCATAAAGTGGTTCGTGGTGATACTTTGTCAGGTATTTCTAAACGTTACCAAGTCAGTATGTCTGCAATTAAAAAAGCCAATAAAATGAAAAGTAATACATTGTATCTTGGTAAAGTTTTGAGTATTCCTCGTTCCTGATTTTTTACTTTGATTCACTTAGATAATTAGTCACTGAAGATTTAATAAATTTGGTTCTGTTAGTAAGTATTGAATGTCTGTTAAAGCACAAATATAGACTTTCACTGACTGGATTTTTTAGATGATGTATTTTTATTAAGCTTTGCGGCTGAAATGCCTTAGCGGCATATAATGGAAGAACTGTAAACCCAAACCCCTTACTGACAGGTTCTAGTATTAAACTAATTTGATTTGAAAACCCCTTATGTGTAAATTGCTCTATGTGTTCAAATTCAGGAAAATTAGCACTTAACAATTGTCTCCCATGATGTGCGGCATCTGGATGTGAAATAAAGCCCAGTTCAATTAGTTGTTCCCAGCATATTGATTCAATATTATTTGATGTAACTAACACTAAGGGTTCGATGGAAATTTTCTGACTTATCAAGCTACCAAGGTTACTTAATTCTGTAATCAGACATAAATCAATTTTACGGTTAACTAAGTCTTTCTCTATGCTTTTATTGGGTGCAAACATATAATCAATGACTAACTTTGGGTGGGCTTGTTGTATATCGAGCAAATAGGGATAGAGTTTTAACCCTACACTACCTGGCGACGCTATTTTTATTCTTCCCTCGTATTCTTCATCTTGCTTAATTAAATTTTCCAATTCTTCAGAAGATCGTAACAACTCTTGCCCTTTTTGATGTAATTGATATCCCGCGTTAGTTAATGAAAAAGATTTACCCTCCCTTATCAACAGAGCTGTATCAAGTTGTTTTTCTAATTTTTTAATATGCTGGCTAACCCCCGATTGTGTCATGAACAGTTTGTCAGCCGTTTGAGTGAAGTGACAAACTTCAACAAGTGTACAAAATGTTTTTAACCAAACCTGATTAATCATTACAAAACATACTCATTATTATAATAAACGATAATTTTTAATACTTTAACATGAGAAGTATACTTATACCATCAAATGAAAAATGGACAGAGGAAAAAAACATGAGCAAAGCATATCCAAGAACATTTTCACATATAGGCATTTCTGTACCAGAATTGGAAGCCGCCGTGAAATTTTACACTGAAGTCCTCGGCTGGTATCTTATTATGGAACCGACTGAAATAACTGAAGATGATTCTCCAATTGGTGAAATGTGTACCGATGTATTTGGTGCAGGATGGGAACATTTCCGTATAGCACACCTTTCTACGGGGGATCGTATCGGAGTTGAACTGTTTGAGTTCAAGAATCAGGAAAATCCGAAAAATAACTTTGAATACTGGAAAACGGGCGTATTCCATTTCTGTGTTCAAGACCCGAATGTAGAAGAGTTAGCTGATAAAATCGTTGCAGCTGGCGGTAAGAAACGCATGAAAAAACCACGTTATTATTACCCGGGAGAAAAACCATATCGTATGATCTACATGGAAGACCCATTCGGTAACATTCTTGAAATATATAGTCACAGTTATGAGCTCCACTATGCAAGCGGTGCTTATAACTAATTAAACATATTTATTGGGTGTGATTTTTCACACCCAATAGCAGTATGAAGCTATATATTCACCCGCAGCTATCTTATAACTGTTGTGGAGATACCAATTGATATCTCTAAATATTATACAGTAAATTGTCCTACTAAATTTCGTAACTGTACTCCAAGCTCGTTAAGTTCTTTACTTGATGCAGAAGTTTGTTCTGCACCTGAAGCAGTTTGTTCAGAGACGGTCTGAATGTTACTGATGTTACGATTAACTTCTTCAGCAGTTGTTGCTTGTTGTTCGGCTGCAATCGCAATTTGAGTATTTAGTTGAAGAATATTGTCAACTGACTTATTAATTGCATCAAGTGATTTGCCGGCTTGTTCTGCCTGAGTCACTGTACTTTCAGTTTTCTCCTGACTTTTCTGCATGACTTCAACTGCTCTTCCAGCACCACCTTGAAGTGTATCGACTAAAGTTTCAATCTCTTTTGTGGATTCTTGTGTCCGTTGGGCAAGAGTTCGAACTTCATCAGCCACAACAGCAAAGCCTCGTCCCTGTTCGCCTGCACGAGCAGCTTCAATTGCGGCATTGAGTGCAAGAAGGTTGGTTTGCTCTGCAATATTTTTAATGACATCTAAAACAGTACCAATATTTTCACTGTCATTTTTAAACTTTTCAATAACTTCGGCTGCATCCTGAACACCATTAGCCAAATCGTTAATGGCAATAATTGTTTGACTGACTACCTGGCTGCCATTTGTGGCTTCTTCATTACCTATTTCAGCGGAATCTGATGCGTGTTGTGCATTGGAAGCTACTTCGCTGACAGTAGAAGACATTTGATTCATTGCTGATGCAGCCTGAACAATATCACTTGATTGTTGCTTTACTCCTTTATTGGTTTGTTCAGTAACAGCTGAAAGCTGTTCAGCTGATGAAGCCAGTTGATCTGACTTTTGTATGACTTCTGAAACAATAGTGGACATATTATCAATCAATCGATTAAAGGCTGCAGCTAAAATACCGACTTCATCATTGGATTTAATGTCGGCTCGTTGAGTGAGATCACCACTTTTTTCAATTGATTCTACAGTATTTCTCAAGCTATTAAGTGCGTTGCTGATGATGTTGGCAAGAAACATAGAAGCGCCTATACCAACGATTACCATGACAACCAATAATAAATAAATTGAGAAACTGACATTTTTATTTGATTGATGAACGGCTGAAACAATTTTTTCTTGCTCTTGTTTATGAATTTTATATTGTTCTTTTAAAGCATCTAATATTGTTGATGATGTTTTTATCGATTTATTCAGTAGTAAACTGCCTTCCATTTTTTCATCGTTGATGAAAGCAGCGGCCGCTTGTTTTATTTGCTTATTATATTTAATAAAGTCTGCTGATTTAGCTTTTATTTCAGGACTTGTTGTATTTTTAAAAAGACGTTCCAATTCTATAAATATTTTTTCACTTTGTTCTTTTTTATCATTTTGCAGAAGAATAAGAAATTCAGTGCTGGATAATCGAAACTCAATAAACTTCTCTTGAAAGTCTGATAGTTTTTGTAAGGACTTAAAAGATTGTTCTTCTTCATGTAGTAGTTTCTGATTAAGGTTCAATTGCATCAAGGCATACACTAAAACCATGAGCAGTATTATCAATAAGAGCCCATTACTTGCAAGAATTTTCTTTCGGATGGTATTAATTTTTAAGTAATTCATTGTTATATCCAAAGTCTATTATGAAGTTAGAGGGTATTTATGAGTCGTTCAAGCATATAGTTGATATGTTTGACTACTTGATAAACATCAGAAGGGGTTTTACCTGTTGCTGGTTTGGCACTATTGGTTGTACTGTTGATATCCAAAGGTATTTTAAGAAGGTTTAATTCAGCTATTATAAATTGTGTTTGTAAAAAAACATCGATGGGTTTTATTTTTTTATATTCACTTAGTGATGGTATGGTAATTTGTGGAAGTTTATTATGCTGTCTTAGTATGTTTAACTTTTTGCGTACTTCAAATGATATTGTCATCACATCACCTGGTTTTTTATTCATCTCCTGAGCAGAAATAACTGTCCCGTCAGGATGCATACCATAAATAGCCGTCATCAATAAACGCTTTTTTTGTTCCTGAGAATTATCAAATTTTTTTGATAATAATAATAGTGTATACTGCAAGTCTTCTTTAGCACGAATAATGTGCGAATAAACCTCGCTAGGACTTATTTTTTCTTTATCATTTAATCGGTTGAGTTGGTAATATAATTTAAAGAGTTCCTGATAAACGTCTGCTGGTGATTTTCCACTGTTAGTTTTCATTGAAAAATCAATAGTGTTGTTGTCATCCTTATAAATACCTTCCAAATTATTTATAACTAATTCAGTCAGATAATAAACATCAGTCGGAGTATATTTTATTGGAGTAGAAACAGGAAGTGGTGGAGGGGGACGATTATTTTTAATACTATAATGATAGAGTTCGTTAAGAACAGATACATGCAGTTCATACACATGCATTGGTTTGGCATCTTTTTCTTTTGAAGATGGTATCTGAAGATCAGTAATGTTTTTTGACTTCAGAAGCAAATCAAGAATTTGGTTAGAATATTCTACTCCAGAAAATACATCATTGGGTGAATATTTTTGTACTGCATAAACATGACTACCACAAAAAAAACTGAACAGTAATGACATTGTTATAATTGAGGCACATCGAAATAACTTAAGCTTAGGTGTTATCATTATTTGCTACCATATATTTAGAAAGAGTCATAAATAAGTTCATTATTTAATTATAAAATCCAACAAAAATTTATTTATTACTTTTATCGGATGAATTGATAATTACTTTAATTCACACTTGTATTCAAACATATAAAAAATATAGTGTATGGATATAGGCTTATCAAGTTAACTAAAAGACTGTTTAAAACACCATAGAATTTTAAAGGTTATTTTTAACTGTGTAAGTCTTTGATAATAATGAATACAAATGATAACTTCTTCGTAGCGTCAAAAAAAATAAGTGAATTTTACTGTTCGAAAAATTATCAATTCTTAGATTTTTTTTATTTTCTCTAAAACCTTTTGTGCGTGACCATCAGGGGTGACGCCATATTCAATATCAGCTAACTGTCCCTGTTTGTTAATAATAAAAGTGGAACGGACAATACCCATTTTTTTTATGCCATTTTTTTCTTTCTCTTGCCATACACCGTATGCATTACAAAGTTCACCTGATGTGTCAGCTAATAACATAACTTTTAAAGCGAATTTTTTTATAAATGCCTGGTGAGAATCACAGTCATCTTTACTCACACCAATAATCACGGTTTCTAATTGAGAAAACTCATCTGCCAGAGCCGTAAATTGATTCGCCTCAAGAGTACAGCCACTGGTATCATCTTTGGGATAAAAATATAAAACAATATTTTTTTTACCATTAAAATTATTCAGACTAATAGTTTCATTAAGTTCATTGACAGTACTAAAATTGGGTGCATTTTCATGAGCTGTTAGCATTTATAGTTATCCTTGATAAAGACATAAAAAAAATAAATAGTATTTATTAAGACAATGTGGATGATTGAAATAAAAAACAATGATACAAAAACTAAGGTTATTAGAAATAATGCTATAAAATTATTGAATAACTTAAACTTTTCCTGTCATGAAAATGAAATATTTCTTTGCTAAGCTCACCTGATTATTTACAATAGACAGTTCAAAATAAAAAATTTCTAAATCACAGGATGGAAACTCTTGATAGAAAATAACTGGAAAGACAGTATAAATAGACAACGACGAATACTTGCACACTCACTTTCCAAACCATTACATAACATTGCTGATGAATGTGCTCTCATTGAATTTGATCGTGAAAAAATTAATGAAATATTAATAGCTGGGTTTCCAAAAGTTCCAAACTGTACTTACCTTTACCTCACAGATCTTAATGGTATTCAACTTTGTGACAATATGAGTAAGAGAGGTTTACTTGATGGACATTTTGGGCGTGATCGTTCTGAACGACCTTATATGAAAGAAGTTGTACCTACGGAAGGATTTTTATTATCTGATGCTTATATTAGTAAAAATTTAACACGTCCTTCAATTACCGCATTGCATGTCGTAAAAAAAGACAATGAGCCGGTAGGATTTCTCGGTGCAGACTTTGATTTGAGAGATCTCCCAGTTACCACAAAACTCTATCAAGAGTCTGATAGCTGGCGACAAATTAAAGGTGATCCATCAATACGCAGTTTGGTCTTTCAGCAAAGCCGTACTGAAAGTGTGCTTGATCAAAATATTGATCAGATATTTGCCATTCTCGAAGAACTTTTAACCCAGCATGGTATGTTTCAGGGTGTTTTTCACTTTTCTAGTAGTCGAGCGACAGTTTGGGTGATGGATGATCCTTACCGCTATAGAATTTTAGATCAGGAAGCATTACTAGATACGGATATCTGTATGGCTTATCCTAATTGCTCGTATCCCGATGATGCTTTAATTCCTAAAGAAATGATTAAACCCATTTTTAAGACAATGAAAGACTTACGTATTGCTGATGATACTATTTATCTACGCTCAGCTTCTATTAATATTTTTAATGGATTAATCAGCCTGACATTTTCCTGTGATGGTAGCCACTATATGCCTTATCATGAATTTCTAGAAAAAAATGTGGCATTTTGGGGTGCACAATAAATCTGTATTATGAATGTATTTATTATATGTTTGTACACAGTAAATTTTCGATAAGTTAAATTGGGTACTTATGCCTCATATCATTATTGAACATAGTCAAAATGTTGTTTCTGAAAGTCATTGTTCATCGTTTATTGACGCTGTATTTCAAGCGGTATTGGATACAAAGTTATTCACCTCGGATAATCTTAAAGTGCGTTTGAAACCGGTGAAGGATTTTCGTTTGGGGTTGGAAGGCTTTGAGTTTGTTCATGTGCAATGTCGCATTCATACCGGGCGTGATGAATTACAGAAGAAATTCTTAACTGAGAGAATATTAGAGGCTTTGTCTCAAGAAATTACCAGCTCCACTGTTATGACTTGTGAGGTTGTGGAGATGGATAGAGCTTCATACAGCAAGTCTATTATTAATAAATAATAAAGCTTATATATGTAGGGGAACAAGAAGCATCAAATATTTTCCAAAAAATGTCATTGGATGTAACCTCTATTACTTTAGGTTGGAGCACCTCGATAGTAATGTCAGAGAAATAGTGAACCTATTACTACACCATGGAGCTCAATGAGCAACAAGATCTTTAGCTTGTCTAGCCACCTGAAAAATTAATTGTCAGGTGGTAACGGTTAGTGCCAGGACATAAAGTCATCAACCAATTGCTTTGTTTCTGGTCGGAGATTTTCAATACCAGAATAAGGAGCACCTTTTCCTAATGGTAGGTGCGGATATTTTTTAATTGTCATCATGTGACGTTTGAGCATATCCTGGAAAGATGCACCAGACCATAATGCCATACCGATGTGTGCATTTTCTTCACGAGGGTCACGATAAACATTAAATACAGGAGCCGCTGCACCCGGCATGCCCGGTGTTGGCATATGCATTTTAAACTCATCTTTCACTACGGCAGCTAATCTATCGCCCTGGTAAACATAAACATAATCACGACGACCATTTTTTTCACCTTCGAGTAATAAGGCCGTTTGGTCAAGACCATCAATTACACGATCTCTAGGGATGTATTTTTTTGCCTGGCCAATTCTTGCTAATGTAGTATAAAGGTCACTTACATGAACAATATCGCTCGCAGCACTATTTGCTTCGATAGCTGCTGGCCAGCGTACATAAGCGTCAGTACGAATGCCACCTTCTAAGAAGTCAGTTTTACCACCTCGATAAATTAATTCACTTAAACCAGAAGGTCCGCCGTAGTGATACATCAAGCCATTATCAGCCATTAATACAACCAATGTATTATCTGCAATGCCCAGCTTATCCATTTCAGCAAGAAACTCTCCAAACCACGTGTCTAATAATTGTAATTTTTCAGCCATGTAACCACCATTACGTGACTTGTTAGGCGTTTGGTCATGGACAAAATTTAATGGATATAGTGGCCAGTATTGTAAGTAAAAAGGTTTATCAGATTTTGAAAGCTGTTGTAGCTGCTCGATAGCTTGTTTTTGATAACGTACATTCATCGCATGATAGTCAGCCTGTGTCCATTTATGACCAGCAGGCATGTGTACCTCTTTGGCTTTTTTGTCTTTATAGCCTTCAAGACCTGTTACCATTCCGTTTGGTCTAAAGGTTCTATCAATAACAAAATCATTATTTTGGATTGGTTCATACCAACCAAATAAATTATTAGCTAATGACGCTTCTTTTGTCATTAAAGCAAGCTGTACTTGCTGGTGCGCTGGAAATGCAGCAAAGTCAAAACCTTGATTATGTGGATATGATTCTTCAATATCACCTTGATGCCATTTACCAATATGAGCAGTGTTATAACCAGCTTCCGATAACACTTCTGCGATAGTGACTTCTTCTTTAGATAAACCTTCACCCACCAAAGTTACTTTCACTTCGCTTGAACCACTACGAATTGGATGACGACCGGTCATCATCGCCGCTCGTGTTGGTGTACAAGATGGCTCAGTATACATTCGCTCTAAAGATAAACTCTGATTGGCAAAATGATTAATATTTTTAGTATCAACTCCCATTACATGGTTCATCTTGCGATTTCCCATCTGTCCAAAACTTAAGTCATCAACTAATATATAAACAATATTAGGGCGCTTCCCGCCATTTTTTTTGCGAATGTCAGCTAATTTAGCTTCAATCTCTTTATCTTGCTCTTTCCACTTTTCACCATGTTGACGTTCTAATATATTAAATTGACCATCATGGATAATTTCTTTTGCCATAATGATTGAAGACACTGCTAGTAGTGTACAAGCTACTGCAAGCCTTTTGATTACCAAATGTTTCATAATATTCATTACCTGTATAAGGTTAATAATAGTCGTTGTAGTTAGTGTAATCTAATCAATTATCTTGTACTAAATACATTAATGTAAAACTGATAGTACATAGATTGTAGTTCACATACTCATAATGTTTCAAGGTGGACATCGAAGATCAAAAATAACACAAAAAGAAAATTAATGTATAGTTTTTTTTGTCTCACTATACATTTTAAAAATCTTCTCTGGGAATCAGGAAGTTACCTTAATCATATATTCTCGAAGGTTATAGTTTATGACTGTTCATTAGTTACTAAAAAAAAATTGGCTGACATAAAGTAATTAAGATTAATAATTTATAACATTAATCCAAAAATTATTTTTATAAGATCAAGCCTTATATTTATGGTTATTAGAATAATCATTACAGACATAATTATGCTTAATAATGGTGCATGGATGTAGTTGGTTTGCGGAAAATAGATATTCTTTTTTTGGATTTTTTCTATAAAAGAAAAAACTGTAACAACGGTCATTGAAAATGATCTAGTCAGTGATAGAAAGCACTGCAGTTGCAGTCGAGAGTGTGGATAAAGAAAAAAGTTTCAGCAACTCTTGTTGAAAAAAATGATGTTTTAGAGCAGATTAGTGAATACAGTTTTGTTATTTTTGGCAGCATTTATCAACTGTTCGGTTGACTCCTGCTTATCTTTTCAAGGTTGCTAATGGCTTTTCATTAAACAGTAATTGATAATCATGCGCCAATTGTCCCATATGTAAGAATCCAAATTTTTTGGCAATGCTCTCGACAGTATTATTGTTTCTACTAGAAAAATAGAGCGCCTTACGTAGCTGATTTAATCGATATGATTTTAAATAAGCTTTTGGCGACATGTTATAGTGATCCTGAAATGCATAGCATAATGTTCTTTCGCTGACTTGAGTGATTTCGAGAAGCTTAGGGATGTTAATATTATCATTGAACATGGAGTCATTAATAAATTCTTCTGCTTTTTTTATCGCCTTAAATCGGGAAGCAATAGATGTTTTTTTTGATTGAGCTTTGCCAGTCTCCAGGAGTTTTAAAATGGTGCTGAGGATTTCCATTGAAAACATATCATCTGAATTATTAAGCTGAGTATCTTCAGACGTATTTAATCTTAATAAAAAATTCGATATTTGAGAGCGTAATAAATTAAGTTCAGGTATTGCAACTTTTTGCACAGAATTTTTTATTGATGAGAGCATCATATGAATATCAGATATACCAAGATAGTTCGCGACATTAATTATAAATCTTTCAGGAAATGAAAAAGTATAAACGCTAAAATTGGAATGTGTTATTGCTTCTAGTTCAGAACTCGGAGCGTAGATGACAATCGAGTCTTGTTGTACAAGAGAGTTTTTCCAGGTGAATTCAGAAGATTGTTGTTTAGGAACTCCAAATGTCCACAAATTTTTTGGGGCTGTACCACGTTGATGTATTGATTTGTTAAAATTAACACTGGTGAGTAAAAAATCGGTATTAACATACTGAAAAAGTTCAGAGTGAAATTTTCCAGATTTTAATTGAATAAAATCCAGGTCCCAAGAATGAACTATTTCTGAAAATGAGTCAAAATTATCAAATTTAGAACTGATATACATACAATTGTGCTGACATAGTTTTATTCAGGTAAAAAGTTTATTTATAATTTTAATCCTAGCATTTTTTTGTATTTTATCAACCACGTTAAATTCAGGGGCATTATTTCATTATTTATAGAGTTAATTGGCACTATAATGGTGCGTAGTTGTGATTGAATTGCGAATAAATGATTTTTGTGTTGCTGTATCTTGATAAAAGAAAAAATTAATTATTTAGTTATAATTAATACTACAAAATATAATTTTTGTATGCTAATTTTGCTGTCATCTTTGGATAAGGTAACTGATAAATATCTATTTTATGAGTAATTTAAGAGGCATTTAAGGGTAAATACTTATTTGTATTTGATGTTACTATGTCAATGAATTTACCTGTTCTATTATGAATAGTAATACTAATTTGGAAGAAGGAAGCAACCAGAAATTTATAAGCAGTTAAGATTGTTCGGTCTATACTATTAATTCTAGTCATTAAAAAAAACACTGAGACTATTTTGTGTATCAAGAATAGTCAAGTTTTTACCAATCACTTAAATATAATGATTGATATTTTTTATAAGAAGTAATTTTGAAAGTTAGAATTTAATTATACGAGGATTTAATATTGTTGGATAATAATAGCTTTATTAAAAAAAGAATTTTTTTGTTTTTGATAATAGCTCTAATTTCTGGTTGTAGCACTAGTACAAAAATAAAAAATATTGAACTTGATACACCTCTGGACTCAGATAGTTATTCACTGCTCAATCATAAGCAAAAAAATAATGATATTAAAATGTTCTTATCTTTTTCTGGTGGTGGTACTCGTGCGGCGGCATTTTCATATGGTGTATTAGAAACACTCAGAGATACCGAAATTTCATACAATAATGAAACATCGACTTTGTTGTCGGAAGTGGATGTCATCAGTTCAGTTTCAGGTGGAAGTTTCACTTCGGCTTATTATGGTTTACATGGTAATAGAATTTTTGAAGATTATGAGAAAAAAGTTCTCAAAAGGGATATTCAAAAAGATTTAGTGAGTGGCTTATTCAATCCTCTAAACTGGTTTAAGTTTACCACTTCTGGATTTGATCGGACGGAGCTGGCAATTAACTATTATGATACGCATATTTTTAAAGGGGCGACTTTTGCTGATTTTAGAAAAGATATGCCGTTTATACAGATTAATGCGACTGATTTGAGTGGGGGACAATCCTTTTTATTCAAACAGGAATATTTTAATTTTCTTTGCTCTGACCTTTCACAATTCAAAGTATCCAGAGCTGTCGCAGCATCATCAGCCGTTCCTGTTGCTTTTGCTCCCATAACTTTGAAAAATTATGAAAACTGTGGTGACTTTGAACCTATTGTGTCAGTGACAGAAGTTAAGGATAATGATAATTTTAGAAGTAAGTCAATGAAAAAATCATTGGCACGATATCTTGACAAAGAGTCAGTTAAATATGTTCACCTTATTGATGGGGGGATTGCTGATAATTTAGGCGTGCGTGTACTTTATGATACGGTGAATGTTCTTGGTGGTATTTCAGAGTTAAGCAAAAAACTGGGCACAAATCCACCTCGATACATGGTAGTCATTTTGGTCAATGCAGCGGTATCACCTGAGAAAGAAATGGATGGTTTACCTGATGAACCATCACTTGGTGCTCAAGTAGACGCGGTCACTTCAGCACAAATCGATCGTTATAGCCTGGAAAGTATCCAGTTAATGAAAGACAGTTTGATTAAATGGACAACAAAACTATCAAAAGATGCTGGCTATGAAGTAAAACCTTTTTTTATTCAGGTTGATTTTGAGGGACTTCAAGATAAACAACAGAATATGCTTGCCAATAAAATCTCAACAAGCCTGGCTTTACCTGCAGAACAGGTTGATGGTTTGCGCAAAGCCGCTAGACATTTATTAACACAATCACCTGAATTCCAAAAACTAATTGCTGATCTTAATAATGATAAATAAAAATACTCTCTTTTTTTCAGAACAGGTAATTCTTTTTATATTTTGTTTGATACTGACTTTTTTTTACTCAGAGAAAATTTTAGCTGAAGATAAAAAAACAGAAAATGCCTCAAATCCTTTGGCAGCAGTGAGTAATACCGACTTAAAATTTAAATATTATGATTTAGATAATCAGTCTGAACGAATGGAATATGGTGTTGATGGTTCAACAATGTTGAATCCAAAATTAAAGCTTAAGTATGAAATGTATTATTGGGATACTGATGTCACTGGGCAAGATGAAGATGATTTGGAATCTTTTCATCTAAAATTAATTCATTTTATAAAACAAGGGAAGTTAGATTCTGGTCAACCCTATCGTTTGGCTGTTGGCGTTGAATGGATCAAAGATCTGGGTGACACCGATAAAGGTATTGGCTCTG
Organism: Gammaproteobacteria bacterium; assembly: GCA_026196615.1. Taxonomy (GTDB): domain Bacteria; phylum Pseudomonadota; class Gammaproteobacteria; order GRL18; family GRL18; genus GRL18. The sequence continues at coordinate 54,054 of JAPHSW010000166.1, forward strand.
GTGGTGATCAAATTGCTCCGCTTATGGGGGTGGCAATTGCTTTACGTCCAGGAACTATGGTTATTCCTTTAATACAACATTTTGAGAGTTATGAAGGTGATGATGTCAGCCAGACGGCATTGCGCTTTATTGCCTTGCAGACACTCCCCGATAATGTATGGGCAAAAATGGATTTTAAAGTCCCCTATGATTGGGAAAATGACACCATACCATCTTCAGTTGAATTTCAAGTTGGAAAAAGTTTTACAAAAGCTGTTGGTGCTTATATCGATCTCCAATCGGGTATCGGTGGTGATAAACCTTATGATTTTGCTGCTGGTATTGGCTTACGATTTAATTATTAGTTTTTACATCTTAATTATTATTAATGAGACTAAACATGTTTTTTTCACGTTCACAAATAATTTATAGTTTATTATTAATTGGTTTTTCTTCTAGTGTTTTTTCTGCAGGATTTTATATTTCTGAAATAGGAACGCCAGGTAGCTTAGGGACAGCTGGTGTCGCTAATGTAAGCAATAACTTCAGTGCCGATTCATCCTGGACAAATCCAGCAGGAATGACTGGCGTAAAAGAAAAACAAACAATAGTTGCAGGTACTCAGATTTTATTTCCGAAAGTTGAATTTAATTCTTCCATTGCAGAAGCGGGTGGTAGTGATGGTGGTAATGCAGGAGATATTGTCGGAATCCCCAGTTTTTTTATGACAAAACAATTATCTGACGATGTGACATTAGGATTTTCAGTGGTTGGCACTATGGGAGGGGGGATGGATTATGGTGATGATTTTGTTGGCCGTTACGCTGTGACTGAAGTGCTTTTGCAAGGAATGTTTATATCACCCTCACTGGGTTATAAAGTCAATGATAACTTGTCTTTAGGTGTAGGTGTATCTTTTGTTTATACTCAGTTTGAGCAAGAAATTGCGATGCCAACTCTTAATCCTGCTTCTGATGGTGAAGTTAAATTTGATGATTTAGATGACTGGGGACTGCAGCCTTTTATGGGGTTAACCTATCAACTCAATGAAAAAATCATGTTGGGAATTGTTTATCGAGCAGAATTTGACGCAGAACTTGAAGGCGATATTAAGTTTTCTAACATTGCTCTACCAGCAGCTACCAATAAAAAGATGGAGATTGATTGGACTAACCCACAAGTGCTAAAAATCGGATTGCAATATAAATTTGATGATGAATATACCTTTTTTGTTAGTGCCGATTGGGAAGACTGGTCTGAATTTAGTGATAATCACATTAGTGTGACCAATGGTGTGGTTACAACATTAGAAAGAAACTTTAAAGATACCTGGCAAATTGGTTTTGCTTTATCAAAGAAAATGAGTGAAGACTCACAAATGGCTCTGGGATTCTCTTATGATAGTTCGCCCGTTGATGATGATGATCGAACATTAGATTTGCCCTTTGATGAACAAATAAAACTTTCAGCTGCTTATGGCTGGAAGGGAAATAAAAACCTGGATTATTCAATTGGTACAACCTTAATGTATGCGGGAAAGGCAAAGGTTGATCAAATGACACCAGGTGGTCGTGTTAAAGGTGAATTTGATAAAAACTATATATTATTTGTTGGCGCTACATTACGTTATATTTTTTGAGCAATTTTTTATTAAGGGGGAATGTTTATGAAAAAACAATTAATTTCAATAGCGTCCGTTGGCTTGATGACATTGTCCTGCCAAGGCTTTGCTAAACCACTCATGCATGATGCTGAATATGCCATAATTGAAGCTCAAAATGGTAAAACATGGGCTGCTGATAATAAAACGATTGATAAAAAATTAGCGGACATTCGCAAGAAAAATGGTGGTAAGCCACCAAACATAGTCTATATACTTTTGGATGATGTGGGTTTTGGTGAAATTGGTATGGATAATTTAAGTGTTATTCGCGGCTATAAAACACCTAATATGACAGCCCTTGCAAAAACAGGAATGAGCCTGGATCGTATGTATTCAGAACCATCTTGTACTCCAACGCGTGTGGCAATGATGACAGGCCGCTATCCAATACGAACAGGTTTAACCAAAGCCAAAGCAACAATGTCTGGTGATGGTTTGCCAGCTGAAGAGGTTACGCTGGCCGAAGTATTAAAAAAAGCGGGTTATTATACTTCACATGTTGGTAAATGGCATATGGGTGATATCGAACAAGCCTATGCCAGTAATCAAGGTTTCATGCATGCTGAGTTTCCTATTCACCAACAGGGTCAGCTTGCCATTATGGGTAGAGATATGGAGTCTGCGGACATCATTCGTGGTGTCGATCCAAGTAGACAGAAGCAAACCTTTACATTGGACAAATTCTTTACACCTGATCCAGCTCACATGGTCACTGGTGTTGAACTACGCGATGGAAAGCTCTATGAAGTAGAGATGGAAGCAGGTGAAGAATGGACACAAAAAAAGTATCGAGAGATGAACGAACGTTATCAAAGGAATGCGCTTGGTCAACTTCGTAAACTGTCCAAGCAGGATAAACCTTTCTTCTTAAACTACTGGCCTTTATTCCCACTTTCATTTGTTCAGGAGCACCGAAGCAAATACAACACGCTCAACGGTGGTACTATGGCAGACATCTTAGTTGAAATGGATGAATGGATTGGCGAAATTGTTGCTGAAATTGATAAATTAGGTATTGCTGAAAATACGATTATTGTTGTCATGGGTGACAATGGTCCTTTCTTGCAGTATGAAGGACCTACTGGCGCAAGTGATAGAATCTATCGTGGTGGTAAGACCGATCACCTGGAAGGCGGTGTTCGTGTTAATGCATGGATAAAATGGGACGGTGTGATTGAAGCTGGAGGTGCTGCCCAGGATATTATTCATGTTAGTGACTTGTTTACTACGTTTGCACGTCTAGCCAATGCAACGGATGAAATCCCAAGAGATAGAATTATTGATGGTGTCGACCAAAGTGGCATAATGTTGTTAGGTGAATCTCATGGTCGTCGTGATTATGTGCATATTTATGAAGGTAAAACACTAAAATCTGTAGTAAAAAATAAGTACAAGATGCATTTACCACCTCCTGGCTCTAATCCGATTAAAGCACCAATTTATGATCTTTATCGTGACCCTCGTGAACGTCGTCCAATTGATGGAATAAAATATGGTCCATGGGCAGGTGGTCAATTTGAGGCAATGATTAAGCGTCATATGGCCCTTAAGAAAGCATATCCTGACAGACCTTCTACTCATGCTAAGCCTTATGAAGGGATTGAAAACCTTAGGCCTGAAAGTAAAAAGTTAGTTGATATCTTTATGCTGGGCCTGCCTCAAAAGAAATAGAGCATTCGCTCATCTATAATCTTCCCGCAAAAGGAAAGTGATATCCTTTTTGTGGGATCTCATTATTATTAATACAACGATTGAAGACCAACAATGACAATACTCATTAAACCCATATTCAGAATCCAAAAAATTATAGTGAGCTAGCCCTGTTTAAACTTCCTAATCAGCCATTTTAATCATCAACATGTGTTTTGAATGTTATGATTATTTTTGGACGGATTTTATGTACTCACTAATAAAATAGACCTTTTCTAAAGAGATAACATCTTTAAGAAGTGTCATTTTTGCACCCTCTGTCGTAGATTTGTGACGACCTAAAACAGCTTTCATAACTTTTTCAGCCACACAGCTTTTATCTGATGATTGATTTAATACTGTTAAATCTGCTGGTGTAATCTTCAAAAAGCTAACCAAATGGCCTTTGCCATCAGCTTTATCACCATGACAATGCATACAACGAGCTTCGTATTCCAGACGTCCTTTATTAATCGACTCCTCTTCTACTGGTGCAGCCTGGGCAAAAGAAGCTGCCAAACTGATTGATAATAAAAATGTGATAGTAAATTTTTGAAACATATAATTTGACCTCATTTATAATCAGAATCACAACAGCTATTAAAATAGTCAATCATGATATTCCTAGTTAAAAAACTGTATGTATTTAAATAATAGTACATAAGAAAGGAATGCTAAAGTAATAGTTAAATAAAGATAGCGAATAGATTGAATAAAGAAAGATAATGCTAGATAGTCTGTTACTATGGTTGTTTCTGCAAATGATTGTGGATTTTTGGTAGTAAAAATTGCAAAAATGAAAATGGCTTTTGAAAGGAGTAATTGTGCCTTTAATTCCTTTGTGCTGAAAGGCGAGCTTGATTGATAAGTTTGTTAAGCATGTTCTAACTTCTCCTTTACAACATGGAGAAGTTAGAATCAGTCTTTATTATTGATTTAATGCTTTTTGTGCAGCAGGAATGGCAACACCAGTATTAATTGGGGCACCCATATCAGAAAGTATAGCTTCTAAAGCACTTAAACAAAGCAGGATGTTTTCACCGCGACTACTATGTCCCATCAGGCCAACACGCCATACTTTTCCAGCTAAGGCTCCTAAGCCTGCACCGATTTCAAGGTTGTACTCATTAAGCAA
>JAPHSW010000261.1 GCA_026196615.1 Gammaproteobacteria bacterium
GACACCGTCCAAAGTGTATATGAATTAGAAGGTAAAATTCCCTCATATGATGAAATACGAGATTCTGTCGGTGGAGCAAGTTATAACACCGTAAGTAAAGGGATTAGAATTTGGAAAAAAAAGCAAGCAGAACAACAGGAACAAGAAAAGTTAAAAAGTATAGAATTAACAAATGAATTACTAAATTTTCGTGATCTCGTAGATCATAGTACCGATAGTTTATTTGTTATTGATCCTCAATCAGGGGTTATTGTTGATTGCAATGCAAGTGCATTTGAAATATTAGGCTATAGTGAAAAAGAGTTTTTACAGCTAAAAATATTTGAGATATCTGCCTCAGCACACACTCATAAGCAATGGCTTGAACAATTCGATGTGCTTCGTACACAAGATAAAATAATCAAGGAAACACGACATCAGAGAAAGGATGGAACTTTCATTGATGTTGAGGTAAGTGCTCGATTATACAAGCACAATGACTCTGAATATATTATTTGTTCTTCTCGGGATATTAGTGACAGAAAGATACTAATTAACAAATTTCAGTCTTTAAAAATTGAATTACAACATAAAATAAAACACGAAAAAATCCTCAGTGAACTATCTTCTGATCTACTCAATATAAAAAACAACCAAATCGATCAGGTCATTAACAAAACATTAAAAAATCTTACCTTGCTTACTGACTCTGATCGTAGTTATTTATTCGAAGTCAGCAAAGATAAGACGTTTATAAAAAACACCTATGAATGGTGTGCTCCAGGTATAAAGCCACAGATTAGTTCACTACAACATTGTCAATGTAATGATTTTGAGTGGTTATTATCACAATTCTCAGAAACGAAAATTATTTTTTTAGAAAAAGAAAATATTCCAGATGACTCGGTGGCTCTATTATCTGTTTTTAATAAAGGAAATATCAATTCAATTTTAAATATTCCTTTATTTACTGAAAATAGATTTCAAGGATTTATTGGTCTTGACAATCCGAGCTGTTGTGAAAATATTTTAGAGCAAAATATCTCATTATTGAAAACAGTTGCCAATATTTTATCAAAAGCATTTCAGCAGTGGCATATTGAACAATTACATGAATATTCAAAAAAAGAAGCACAAAGATATTTACAAATTGCTGGCGTTATGATCCTGGCTCTTGATAGGCAGGGTGAAGTCACAATGATAAACGATAAAGGCTGTGAAATATTAGGTTATCCTGAAGATTATATAATAGGTAAAAATTGGTTTGACCATTTCCTTCCAAATGATTATAAAGATGAAGTGCTGCATATTTTTAATGAATTAATAGCAGGAGATATTAATTCTTTTCAAACAATCGGTGATGGCATTGTTCAACGTTCGGATCACACAAAGAGGTGGATATCATGGCATAATAATCTATTAGTGGATTCATCAGGAGAGACTATTGGTATTCTTTCTTCTGGTGAAGATATTACAGAAAGAAAATTTTCTGAACAGCAACAAATTTTTTCAGAAAAAAAAATAAAAAAAGAAAAAGACTTTCTACAAACTATTATTAATGGTGTAACTGATCCCATAATGGTCATAGGAACTGATTATAAAGTTCAATTAATGAACAGTGCAGCCTGTAGCCACGTTAACAAATCAGATAAAGACAAATCATATTCTTATTGCTATCAAATTTCCCATAATTCAGACAAACCATGCCATTTCTATAATGAAGAATGCCCGCTTATAAAAGTGCTCGATACAAAAAAACAAGTAACTGTCTTGCATGAACATTATTCTCATAATAATACGAAAAGAATTTTTGAACTAAATGCTTCACCTATTTTTAATGATGAAATGGAAATTACAGCAATTATTGAATCATCAAGAGACATCACTGATCGCCTCAAAGCTGAAAAAGAATTATATAAAAGTAATTTAGATGTTCATCGTTTAACTTATCATGATCAATTAACCAACTTACCAAACCAACAATTATTAAAGGATAGATTGGAACAAATAATCGTTAATGCATCTGAAAAACAAACTCACGTGTCAGTTTTTCATTTAGATATTGATCGGTTTAAGCATTTAAATGAAACATTTGGCCGAAATAATGGTGATGAAATCCTTATTACCGTATCTGAACGCCTTAAAAAATTACTGAAAAAATCAGATACTTTAGCTCATTTTGGTGCTGATGAGTTTACAATTGTTTCAAATAATACAATTGATATTGACAATACCGCTTTATTGGCAAGACAAATACTGGATGTTTTTAATACTCCATTTTGTATTGAGGATCAAAATTATCATTTAACGGTGAGCGTTGGTATAAGCTTATTTCCACAGGACGGAAATGATGCAGATATCTTATTAAATAAAGCTGACACAGCACTACATAATGCTAAGGATGACGGACGTAATAGTTTTCAGTTTTATCAAGAAGATATGACAGAACAAACCTTTGCTTACGTTATGATGGAGTCTAACTTAAGAAAATCATTGTCAAAAAACGAGTTAGTATTATTTTATCAGCCCAAAATTGATTTAAATGATGGTAAACTTTGTGGGCTTGAAGCTTTAATCAGATGGCAACATGAAGACATGGGACTCGTTTCTCCAAGTCGATTTATTCCTATCGCAGAGGAAAGCGGTCTTATAATCGATATTGGTGAATGGGTTTTCCGTACAGCATGTATGCAGGCACTAAAGTGGAGTGAAAATGGTTATGTTTTTGGGCGTATAGCTGTTAATCTATCCAGTAAACAGTTTTCAGAAAAATCACTGTCAAATCAAATTAGAAAAATTCTCAGTGAAACTGGTTGTCCTGCACATTTAATTGAGCTTGAAATTACAGAAAGTCACTTAATGGATGATGTTCAATATGCAGTTCAAACCTTAGAGGATATAAAAAACTTAGGGATTAAACTGTCGATTGATGATTTTGGAACAGGTTATTCATCTATGAGTCAATTAAAACAATTACCGATAGATACTTTAAAGATCGATCAATCTTTTGTGAAAGACTTACCTGAGAATTCACAGGATAAGGCTATTTCTCAAGCTATAATTGCATTGGGTACTACCATGGGACTTACCATCATTGCTGAAGGAATTGAAACACAAGAACAGGCAGATTTTTTAAAGTTATCTGGTTGTAAACAAGGGCAGGGGTTTTTATTTCATAAGCCACTGACGACAAATGAAATTACTAGAATATTAAAAACAGCTGGATCATAATTTATGCATTTTTTTGTCAACTTAATAAAAAATATCACGAATAAGTTTGGCTCCTTAATTTCTGGACTACTGGGTATTAATATGCCAGAACAGTGGCAAGAACTTTATTCCTCGAATGAACACAGCCTACCAATAAAGCAACACCGTTCAGAATTACTTAGCAGAAGAACAAAATATTTCTCTCTTATTTTTGGAATTATTGTTCCTGCCTGGAGCATAGTCGATTATTTTTTACTCCCTTTTGATTTATGGTATAAGCTTGCTTTACTACGAATTATTTCAGGTTTCATTTTTTTTAGTATTGCTTATGAATGTAATAAAAAAGAACTCCCATTAGAAAAATCACGTTTATTAATGGCAATCATGTTTATGATTCCAACTGTTTTTTTCTTAATAGCCAATCCTTTACTTAATGGTTATCATTTGATGGGATATTCTGGCGCATTAATTAATTTATATTCTTTATTACCATTTTTAGTGATTGCATCATTATCAATCTTTACTCTTACAATTAAAGAATTAGTCATTATTACAATCCCCATTTTATTTGCAACTTTCTGGTACTTCTATCCCCAAACAGCATCTGATATACCTGATGCATTTATGATGATTTGGATGTTTACATTACTCTTTGCTACAAGCTTTTTTTCATCTGTGAGTCAAATGCGATATATGATATCCCAGGTGACACGTGCAAGTTATGATAGTTTAACTAATGCTATGACAAGAAGAGCTGGAATGGATTCACTAACGTTATTTTTCCGTATGGCTACTTTACAAGATTTACCCTTGTCTTTACTTTTTATTGATTTAGATGATTTCAAACAACTCAATGATATTTATGGGCATGACGCCGGAGATAGGGCACTTGTAGAGGCAGTTCAAAACTTGAAGCAATGCATACGAAAAGGGGATTCTATTATCAGATGGGGTGGCGAAGAATTTATTATTCTATTGCCTCAAGCCGATCATTCAGATACAAAAAGAATACTCGACCGAATTATTGAAATTGGTCTTGGAGAAAGACCAGATGGTAAAACATTAACAGCCAGTATGGGAATGACTGAAATGAAACATGATGGAATTAAATCATGGGAAGCCATGGTAGAATTAGCTGATTTACGGATGTATAAGGCAAAGCAATTAGGAAAGGGAGTCTGTGTTGGTTGTCAGGGAAAATCATTGAAGTTAACAAAATAAACCGATATAAAGGTTAAATCATCCTAAAAATACTTGAAAAAATCATTATATAATAGATAATTAAGCGGTTAATAAATTATATTACGAACGTAGATAATAGGAGATGGTCGTTATTTTTCAATGTTTTCAACATGCATTTAAACATGCAATAAAAATAATATCTCTATTGATTTTTATATTACCAATACTTCCTTCATTATATGCCGGAGAAATTGAACCAAGAGCCTATGTTAATACACCGGTTGGAGTCAACTTTCTGCTATCAGGTTACACCTATTCAGATGGTGGTTTAGCAACCGTCATTTCTTCACCAGTTAAAGATGCTGAACTTAAAATGAACACTGGTCTCTTTGCATATGCACGAACTCTCAATGTTTTTGGAAATTCTGGAAAGTTTGATGTCATACTGCCTTATTCTGATTTATCAGGTAGTGCAACTTGGGCAGGAGAGCCTAGAAAACGTGATGTTTCAGGATTAATCGATCCACGATTTCGTTTTTCAGTTAATTTCTATGGAGCTCCTGCACAATCACTAAAAGAATTTGCTAATTATCAACAGGATTTAATCATAGGAGCCAGTGTTCAAGTATCGGCTCCATTGGGACAATATGATTCTGATAAATTGGTAAACCTTGGAAGCAATCGTTGGTTTATTAAGCCGGACATTGGAGTTTCTAAAGCTTGGGGGGCATTTACGCTAGAGCTTTCCACTGGTGCATTTTTTTTCAGTGAAAATGATGATTATTTTGGTGGATAAACTATGGAACAAGATCCAGTTTATACCTCACAGTTACATGCTACCTATAATTTTGGTAAAGGAATTTGGGGAGCCATAAGTGGAACCTATGATTCTGGTGGACGTACAACTGTTGATGATAAAAAAAATGATGATCATCAGGATAACTCACGATTTGGTCTGACACTCGCACTGCCAATTAACCGAAATAATTCAATTAAATTATTTGCAAGTAGCAGTATTCATACCCGTGTTGGAGGCGATATTGATTTAGCTGGATTCGCCTGGCAATATCGTTGGGGTGGTGGTTTATAAATTATTAAGTTTTAACTTTAAAAAAACATTTAAATTCTATCATAGACTTATCTCTATCCTTATCAGATTGAATGATACAATCATTTCAGTATATCTACCTTAATTCGTATTCATTTCTCTTTACTTCCCATAATGCACTAAAGGTACTATATTGCTCCTTAATCGTTAAATTTAACATAAAAGGTAATATTATACCTATAAAATTAAGTTTTGTTATAATCTTATTATGATCTATAATAGGTAATATTATACTTACAAATATCTTTAATGATAAATAAAGGGTAGTTAAATGCCTATTAATTCAATATATTCAATGAGTGATTTAGCTATAGCCAAAGAAATTGGTCAACGCATAGAACAGTTACGTCTTGAAACCAATATTACTCAAGGTTTCATTGCAAACGAACTGGGGATCACAACAAAAACCTATAGAAATGCTATAAACGGTCAATCAAAATTTGAAACTATCATAGGTATCCTAAGAGTACTGGAGCATCTCGATTTAGTCGAAAGATTTATCCCTGAAATGCCTTTTAGCCCAATTGAACTTATGAAGCTAAAAGGTAAGCAACGACAGCGAGCTTCCAGACAAAATAAAGAAGAACTTGCACCAAAAGAAAATAATGAGAATTCACAATGGTAGCAAGAAATATAGCAGAAGTAAGATTATGGGATAACTCCATCGGAGCTCTGGCTTATGATGATAAAACGAAGTTTTGTACTTTTGAGTATGCCCCAGACTGGATAGAGAAAGGAGTAGAAATTTCCCCCATTCATATGCCTTTGGGGAAACGAAAATATCGATTCATGTCACTATCCTATGATACTTATAAAGGTCTCCCTGCAGCATTTGCTGATACACTGCCTGATGATTTTGGTAATGCCCTCATTAATGCCTGGTTAGCAAGAAATGGTCGTGACATTGCTTCATTTAATCCACTGGAACGATTGTTATATACAGGTAAAAGGGGAATGGGGGCTCTAGAATATACACCAGCAATAAGAGAAAAAAGTTTAAATACTTCTTCAACCATAGAATTAAATTCTTTACTAGAAATTGCACAAAAGGTTTTGGATGAACGTGCTGAATTTTCAGAAAAAATGACCCCTGATCGTGAAGAAGCATTGAAGACTTTATTACAAATTGGAACATCAGCGGGAGGAGCTCGACCAAAAGCTGTTATTGCCGTTAATAAAAAAAGAACTATTTTACGCAGTGGTCAGGCAAAAATACCTAATGGTTTTGAACATTATATTTTGAAATTTGATGGCCTCATTGAACGTAGCGAAACTCAACAAACATTTGGTGATCCACAAGGATATGGACGAATGGAATACGCTTATTATTTAATGGCAAAACAAGCAAAAATTAATATAATGCCATGTGAGTTACTTGAAGATGGTCCTCGTGCTCATTTCATGACAAAGCGATTTGATCGCATTGCTAATCAAAAAATACATTATCAATCTCTATGTGCAATGGATCATGCAGATTATAAAAAACCTGGCGAATATAGTTATGAACAAGTATTTCGTGTTATGAGAAGCCTAAAACTAAAACGTGAAGAAGCCCTTGAAATGTTTCGACGCATGGTTTTTAACATCGTTGCACGGAATCAAGATGATCACACAAAAAACATTGGTTTTATTTTGAATACAAAATCAAGATGGACACTTTCCCCGGCATTTGATATTGCGTACAGTTATAGAGCTGATTCAAAATGGGTTAACTCACATCAATTATCCATTAATGGAAAACGAGATAATTTTACCAGGGAAGATCTTATGGTTGTGGCTGGTACATTTGAGAAAGAAGCAAATCAAATTATTGAAGAAGTTATTGATACAGTATCAAACTGGCTAGAGTTTGCCAAAACAGCTGGAGTTTTTAATCAATTTGCAAAAGAAATTGAATCAAAACATCGATTAAAATTATAAAAGTTAAAGCTATTTTTGTTTCATGTGAAATCAAATCTAATCTAATGTTTTTTATCAGGCCTATAATTTTGAAAGAGTCTGTCCTCACTAATAAATGAGCTCAAAGTAAATATGCTTTTATTCAGGATGAACAAAACAAGTTAAAAGAGAAGGGCGTAAGACATATTAAATGTCTAAAAAACTAATTACGGTTGTACTTCTGATGGAGATTTAATTAAGAAGCTTGATGATTTAAAGCTGAACTTCAAGTATCTCCTTAAATCACGCAAATATCTCAGGGTTATTTAAATAAGGGGTTTAATGAGGGATGGTGTAAAGTTAGGAATTCATTTTTCTATATTTTTAGCTAAGAGGTCTATACTTAAAAAATATTCTAGTTAAAACACCTAAAAATAAGTTGGGCTGGAGGAAACGTTTGGGGAAATTTTTAAAGCAACGTAACTATTGGTTAGCTACTTCTGTATTGCTGGCTTCTTTTTTGGTTCTTCTATTAGTTAGTTGAACCTGAATAATATGGTTTTAAATCGGGAGTAATTCCTGATTTACCATCATAGGTTTATTCAGACTAATAAAGTTTCTGATTAAACCCAATA
>JAPHSW010000046.1 GCA_026196615.1 Gammaproteobacteria bacterium
AAATTTTGTTTTTTTTGCCTATTAGGGTTTATCTATGGTTATAATTGAAATCTATTATATCAATTATTTAGATTTTTATACTGGTGATCTGAAAATTCATATTTTAAACTGGAATCAATGTTTGAAACAATGAGACAATAAAAGGTAGTCATTAATTTAAATTTCCATGTTCTTTGGTCTTGTTTTTACACGTGTTTAAAAGAAACTTTAAGAATTTTTATAATCTTTGATTGCATAATGTCAATTTGTGTTATTTGATAAAAGTCAGAAATATATTACGTTCCAGAATATTACTATCCTCTACTAATTTGAACCCAACTGATTCAACTTCTTTAATGACCTTGTTTTTATTAGCCCTGACATGCCCCATAACCCATGAGCTACTGATTTGAGGATCACGCTTAAAGTCTATAATAATTAATTTTCCTCCAGTATCTAATGCTTGATAAATAGATTGCAGTGTTGTCAGTGGGTATTCAAAATGATGATAGGTATCGCAAATAAATGCCAGGTCAATTGAATTTTTTGACAGTCCGATTTCTTTTTGATTATTAATTACTCCCTTAATATTATTCAGACTTTGATTGTTGGCTCGAAGCAAAATGTTTTTTATAAAATCACTTGATATATCAACAGCATATACCAAACCTTTTTCGCCTGTTTGTTGTGCAAAGGCTATGCTATAAAAACCAGTACCAGCACCAATATCTGCAATACGCATTCCAGGTTGAATTTGTATTTCCTGTAAAATAGTTTCTTTTTCGTCAAAAACTTCTCTGCCCGGTGATTCAAAGGTCTCCACCCATTGATCAAACTTAGCATCGTAATAATGACTATTAATACCTGGGTTGACATTCTCCTCATCAGCCCAACAATTTGTCATGAATAAGACTAATAGAACCGATAAAAATATTGATAGTTCTTTACTAAAAACTTTAGAGGTCATCATCTATTGCTCCCTTTGAATTCTTAATAACCTTTGTCAAGTTATTTTATAATTTGAATATACAAATTTCATTGATTTTAATAACTTACTGAATATTGAAAAATATTCGTGGTAAATGATTTGCTTCATTTCTATAAATAACATAATTGTATACAAGTTTGTTAAATAAGAGGATTAATGCAGTGAAAATAATGATTTTTGTAGTATTTACTCTCATATTACTTTTAGTGTGCCTCTTGGTGTGAGGGAGTTGTGCTGTCAATGATTGTTTATCAATGTTTTTTTGATGATATTGTAATATCTATCCAAAATTGAACCCAATATGGTTTCTCCATGATGGGGTATTCCATAGTTATTAGTATCTAACCTATGCACTAAAATATTCTCAACTGTCAAAAAAATTTACATTAATCAATGTTATAGTAAATATTGCACTTATTAACCATATGAAAAGAAAGGTTAATTTTTTTAAGGTATAACTTATGCATCCTATTAGTAATAGACGTGTTTATAAGGTTCAGATTATCTTTGAATGTTATTGTTTCTGTTCGTAAAAGAAAATTTTCTGAGCTTAATAAATAATGTAGTCAATTAACCAGAAAAAGGAAGTGAGGAGGGGATATGAAAATATTATTGGCTGTATCTTATCTGTGTCTTCTTGGAAGTTTTATTCTGTCACCTGTTTCTGTACTTGAGGCGGGTGAATCAGATGATGCCTATGAGCGTGAGGCTGATGCGGTTGCAGATAAAGTGCTACGTCCAAGTCCTGTTATGAGAACAGGCGTAAATTCTTCTGCTCCTATAAGAGGAAGTGGTATGGAAACTCGTGCAATTAATGGTGATGAATGTAATCCTCTTTGTGGGATGCAGGGAATTGGTGAAGCAAGTTCACAGCCTGCTCAAGGTGCTAATGCAAGGCAAGTAGGAAATCAGGCACGTTGATTCACTTTAAATAAGTGTGAGATATGTATTATGTTCTGAGGACATATAGTAGAATCTTTTTGATGTTGAAAAAAAGAATTGGTTATAAGTGAATAAAGGTGTCTATGCAATTAATTTCCAAGTCAGTAGAAAAAATATGTCCTGAGTCAGAAGTATTTGAAACAATCTTATCTTTAAATGATAAAAAAATTCTGGAACTCGGTTGTGGTGATGCAGTTAATTCTCGTTTGATTGCGACAACAGGAGAGGGTAGAAAAATCACGGCTGCTGAAGTTGATACTATACAACATGAAAAGAATTTACTGATTAATGATTTACCTAATGTTGACTTTATTGTGTCAGGCAGTGAAAAAATTCCGTTTGGTGATAATTCTTTTGATGTCATTTTTATGTTTAAGTCTTTTCATCACGTACCTAAAGAACTCATGGCGCAGGCGTTGGATGAAGTAAAGCGAGTTTTAAAACCTGCGGGTTTTGTGTATATCTCTGAGCCTATTTTTTCCGGTGAGTTTAATGAAATATTACGATTGTTTCATGACGAAGAGGAAGTTAGACAAGCTGCATTTGATGCAATTAAAAATGCTGTAGATGTTAATAAATTTGTATTAGTTAACGAGCTTTTTTTTAACACTAAAGTTTATTTTGAAAATTTTAAACAGTATGAAGAAAAAGTAATTGGTGCGACCCATAGTGAACATCGTCTTTCAGATGTGTTATACGCTCAAGTAAAACAGAAATTTGAACAAACCCATGAAAGAAATAAAGGTGAGTTCATAGTACCTATGAGAGTTGATCTCTTACAAAAAAATTAATAGAAAATTATTTTTTTATATTGATCTGTTTCATCTTAAATACCTGCTGTATTAATATGATAATAATCAATAGATGAAAAATCGAAAGGTAGGGGGCATAGGATGCTAAAAATGTGATGTTAAACATGTATCCTATCAGTGTTGCGATTAAGGATAGGAAAATTATTAATGATGAAAAATTAATAGTTCTCACTAAATGAGTTTTATTTTTACTCGCCCAAAAACCAACCATCCAAACCGATTTAAATGCATAAAATAGTATTATAATTTGAAAAATAAGAATGGTATTAATTAAGCTGGATATATATAAATTGGCAATATAAAAAAAGACTAAATTAAACAAACTGAGTGTATTTAATATGGCATAGTGAAGATATTCCATTTCTCCTTGTTGACATATACGTGGATAGAAATTCATTAATAAGGCGTAGCTAACAAATGGAAAAATCCAATATTGTATATTTAATAAATTAAAAGAATTTATATTTGTGTCAGAAACTATTGGGTTGAATTGTGTAAAAGATAGCCCACTTTTGTATGTGAAAAAATTAATAAATAATAGAGCTGTTACTTGTAATGCAACACTGAAGAGAAGCATATAGAGGGGTGTTGAACGAATAAACCTCCAGACTTTTGACTGACTGTTATTATTTTGAGGACCCAATGGGAGAGCAATGCACATAAATGAATGATTCGTTAATTATTTCTGTCAATTTACCTCTTTGAGTAGAGGGGCGCAGTAACTGAAGTTACATATATGAGTCTTAATAGATAAGTGTATTATAGTTATTGTCTTGAAAAAGAAGCAAGACCATCAATAGGCTTATTTAACTGTGTGTACTCTATACCCATCATATTTTTATTGTTTTCTCTTTTACTCCAGATGCATCGAGCTTTGCCATGAATGTTAAAATGTTTAAAGTCCAGGGAAAATTCATCTGTATCTTTGATTTCTAATGGTTCATAAACGGCAATCATCATTCCTTTTACAGATAAGTTCTGACTAATAAATTCATAACTTTGACCATTAAGTGTGATTTGTCCATTTGATCGGCAGCGAGTACGATAGACTTTTCGTCGATAGGGTAAGTGCTCCAGTCCGTAGAAAATATCACTAAAAAGGACTGATAAATACACTTTGTCATCAACTTGTTCTTTACGAATAATTTTAACTTCACCATCGATGTGCATTTCTGGAATGGCAAAGTTAATGACATCATTGGTATCAACAACTTCTGAAATGAGCAGGGCATTTTTTAAGTGTACACCTGGTATGATTTCAAATTTTGCACCGCTGATGGATAGGTCGATAATGGTACAATCAACTTCTTCTTCATCCAAAAAAACCAGTGCTTTTGTAGATAAATGAGTACGGTAATCTCGTTGTTTATAAGACATCTTATCGCTCAGTGGATGATAATAGTTTTTTTAGTAAGCCAAAGCTATTGAAAAATATACTCTTTAATAAAAGTTTAGATTGTATTCTGGTATTTTTCAATGCCTCCTATTATAAAGAATAGGTAAAAGATAAAGCGGTGAAAAAACTAAATAGGATAGCGATTTTTATTTGATGTGATAGAATCTGTAAATTCTATTAAATGATTCTACGATAAAAGGGAATTTCTGATCGCTTTTTAGCAGTTTTTCTTTCCAGGACTGTCGGTCACATTCTATAAACGAGGATAAAAAATGTTATTTACTTCAACCTTACGTTCAGTTTTAATTTTTATGACATTGATCAGTTTACTATTGGTCAGTAGTGTACAGGCAAAACCAGTTAATGGTAAACAATTTAAAGACTGGAAGGTTGTTTGTGAAAAGTTACCGACATCAGGTGATGAAGTTTGTAATATTTTTCAAAATGTAACTAATGATAAAAAGAAAGTCGTATTACAAGTTGCTATAGGTTATGCACCTAAGACATCTGAGCCACAAGCTTTGTTTACTTTACCCTTAGGAGTACTATTGCAGCCTGGTATTGAGTTTAAAGGTGGAAGTGCTGAGGCAGTTCGAGTCCCTTTTGGAGTCTGTGTGAAAAATGGTTGTATTGCTA
The DNA here is from genome assembly GCA_026196615.1 of Gammaproteobacteria bacterium. Taxonomy (GTDB): domain Bacteria; phylum Pseudomonadota; class Gammaproteobacteria; order GRL18; family GRL18; genus GRL18. The sequence continues at coordinate 4,754 of JAPHSW010000046.1, forward strand.
TTATGAAGCTCAATGATACTACAATTCAGGGTATGAAAGGCGGTGTTGAGGGTACTGTTAAATTTGCTGCGGCACAAAAGCAAATTATTGAAATACCCGTGTCGCTAAAAGGTTTTACTGCCGCTTTTAATTCTCTGAAGTAAAGAGTACAGCCAATTTAAAATAGGCTTATTTTAAATTGGCTAAATGCCCAAGGGGCAATGCTGTTTTATCAACCACTTTGCGCATGATAAAACTTGATTGTACTCCAGTCACCCCTTCTATTCGTGTTAAACGACCTAATAAAAAATCCTGATAGTATTCCATATCGGGTACAATCACTTTTAATAAATAATCAGAGCTTTGTCCTGTTATCAGATAACATTCCAAAACTTCTTCATAGTGTTTAACTGTTGATTCAAAATTCTCAAATCGTTCAGGTGTGTGTCTGTCCATACTGATTTGTATCAGAGCGATAAGTTTTAGCTGTAATTTTTGTTCATTAAGCCGTGCAACATACTCATCAATGAATCCTGCCTCTTCTAATTGTTTAACCCTCCTCAGACAAGGAGATGGGGATAAACCAATTTTATTAGACAGTTCCAAATTGGTAATGCGAGCATTATTCTGAATCTCATTCAGAATGCGTTGATCCATTTTATTTAGTTTCATTTCTAAAATATAGCATAATATTCTTATCTTTGTTAAATAATTGACTTAATATTGCTAAATATCTTTGTAATGTATAAAAAAAACAATCTAATGTTAATGTGATTTTTGTATACTAATTGTCAGTACAGGTTTTATCTTTAACCGCCCACATAAGGATGCAGGCAATGAGTACAATAACATCACATTTTAATCATAAAAAATATCAGGCTTTTAAACCTGTGAATTTGCCACAAAGACAATGGCCAAACAAGGTGCTTGAACAGGCGCCTAAGTGGTGTAGTGTTGATCTCCGTGATGGTAATCAGGCACTGATTGAGCCAATGTCTGTTGGGCAAAAAATGACGATGTTCAAGTTATTGTTGAGTGTTGGATTTAAAGAAATTGAAGTGGGTTTTCCTTCAGCTTCTCAGGCCGATTATGATTTTGTTCGTGAGTTGATTAATGGTGGACACATTCCAGATGATGTCACCATTGCAATATTAACCCCTGCAAGGGAATCATTTATTCAACGTTCTTTTCAGGCATTGAAAGGGGTCAAAAAAGCATTAGTGCACCTTTATAATTCGACTTCAAAAGTCCAAAGAGAACAGGTTTTTAGACAGGATAAAGCTGGAATCACAAAAATTGCTGTTGATGCAGCAAAAGTGATTAAACAATGTGCAGATGGGAACCCCGAAACTCAGTGGCGTTTCCAATATTCTCCTGAAAGTTTTACTGGCACTGAATTAGACTATGCGGTTGAAATTTGTAATGCAGTGAATGATATCTGGCAACCCAGTGTGGAAAATCCAGTAATTCTTAATTTACCTTCAACGGTTGAAATGTCGATGCCTAATGTTTATGCCGATCAAATTGAATGGTTTAGCCAGCATATTGCTCATCGAGAAGCAGTGATCATCAGTGTGCATGCTCATAATGATCGAGGTTGTGCTATTGCCGCTGCTGAAATGGCTTGTTTGGCAGGAGCACAGAGAGTTGAGGGAACATTATTGGGTAATGGTGAACGTACGGGTAATATGGATATTATTACGATGGCAATGAATTTATATAGCCAGGGGATTGATCCTCAACTTGATTTGTCAAATATTCAGAAGATCAGCAGGCAGATCAGTGAGTTAATACAAATGCCTGTACATCCGCGTCATCCATACATTGGAGAGCTTGTTTTTACTGCTTTTTCCGGGAGTCATCAGGATGCCATTAACAAATGCATGAAGGTATATGAAGAAGGTGACAAATGGGAGGTGGCTTATCTTCCCATTGATCCCACAGATTTAGGGCGTTCATATCAGGAAGTTATCCGTATTAATAGTCAATCTGGAAAAGGTGGAGTGGCTTATATTCTTGAGCAGGCCTTGTCGATACAAATCCCAAGATGGCTGCAAGTTGAATTCAGCCAACATGTGCAAAGTTATGCTGAAAAAATTGGGCATGAAGTGAGCGCTGATGAAATTGTGATACTGTTTAAAGATAAGTGTATGAATCATATGGGAGATAATTCAATAAATGGTTGGCAATTGATGTCTTATGAAATCAATCAGCAGATTGATCATCAGGAGAAAATTTCTGCCAAGATTATAAATGCAGGTCAAATATCACAACTTGCAGGACAAGGCGTTGGGGCTTTAGATGCTTTTGTGCAGGCTCTGAGTGATTATTTTGAGTTGCAGATAAATATTGTGGAATATAATGAGCATGCCATGCAATCGGGCAGTGATGCCAGAGCAATGAGTTTTATCCGTCTTGAAGTAGAAGGAGTGTCTTATACCGGTATTGCTGAAAATAACGATGTGATCAGTGCTTCACTAAATGCTTTATTAAATGGTGTGAATCACTATTTTTCAGAACTGAAACTGAATACTGTAGAACAAAAAGCAGGTTAATCCTTTTTTTAGGTGGAGGGAAGTCGTTTACGGAAAAGTCTGTGATTAAGGCCTTTCCGTAAACCATAAAGCTTACTTCATAATAGGCATTCCAGGCATCTGCATTGCTGTAAAATCAGCTGGTATTGACATTTTGTCGCTGCTGATTCCATCAGTGGTAATACTTTTGAGTTGTGTTTCTAACTTTACTGAACCATCTGGTGCAAAGAGTTTTGTGCGTAAAGGAATTCCCTGAATATCTGCACTTGCAGCACTGTTTCCCATCATGGTTTGAGCCACTTTCTGCATGCGTTTCATAAATCCTTGCATTGCCATAAGTGCTTGAGCATCTTGACCGTCTAAGCCCATATTATCTGGTGAGGCAACACATAGTTCACTATTTTTTATACCGTCGATGTAAGATTCGTGTACTGTACATTCAATACCAGAAATGGTTTCAGTTTTTGATGTGTTTTTCTGTTCTACTTTGGGTGGATTTTTTTGTGCGTTAACACGAGACAAATGGTTGTTCATCATTTGCTCTACCTGTTTTTTCTGTTCAGGAGGCATATCTTTCATTCTGTCCATCATGTTTTGACGCATGGTATCCATTTGTTTTTTTGCCTGATTGGCTTGTTCTGCAATGTCTTTTTCACTCATTGCCAGATACTTTTTTTGAGCCATGTCAACATGTGTCAATGAACCTGATTGGCTGTCATAAAGACTGAAGTTATCGTTTTGATTGGGTGGTGTAAAACGGATTTTTCCATCTTTTATTGCCATACTATTAAGGGTTTTACTTGCACCATTAAATTGCTCATAAACTACCGTTGCATCTGAAAAGGCTAATTGAGAAAAAAGAAGGCAGCTTGCGCCCATAATTATTTTTTTGGAAACAGAAAGAGACGATAGATTTTGAGTCGTTTTATTTGATAAAGAGGTCATTAATATTATTACCATTTTCCATGTTATTTTAAAAATACTGATTTAAATCTGGAACTAAAAAAAATATTTCAGATTAAAAGAGTAAATGAACTTGTTTCGATTGTATACGTTTCTAGTGCATTAAACTACTCTGTCATTACCACCATCAATGGGTAATTGTGATGCAGTGGTTTTGGCAAAGAGTGGACCACACATTTCTGCTGCTAATTCAGCCACATCATGGGAAGTGATTTCTGTCCCCAGTAGATTATTGGTTTTATATGCCTCAACACTCATACCATAATGTTTGGCTCTGGATTCAAGCACCTCAGGTGTCCAGATAGCTGTATCAAAGACGGCATTAGGATGTAGGGTATTGATACGAATATTGTCTTTGCCCCATTCTAAGGCAGCAACTCTTGCAAGTTGAGTTAATGCTGCTTTGGCCGCTGAGTATGCTGCGGCTCCTGGGCCTGGTGCTGGTACATTTTTAGAGCCCATGACAACAATTCGCCCGCCATTATGAGCTAATTTTAAATAGGGATGTGCTTTGCTGAGTATTGATAAATTAGCATCCAGATTGATATTCATTACTTTTTGCCAGTCTTTTAGCGGTAAATCTTCAATTCTACAACCACCAGGAAAAATTCCAGCATTAAGAATCAGCATATCAAGGCCACCAAAGGTACGAACGGTTGTTTCTAAAACCTGTGTCAGAGTGTCTTCATCGGTAACATCACAGGTGATTCCAAGGAAATCAGGGCGATCATACAAAGTTTTTATTTCGGGCAAAATATCCAGGGCCACCACACAGGCACCACGCGCCAGAAGAGAATCAACACAGGCTTTACCAATACCTGTGACAGCACCAGTGACTAATGCCACCTCTCCTGAAAATTGAGGGGCTGATCCTGTTTTCTTTAATTTGGTCTGTTCTAGCTCCCAATATTCGACATCAAAAATATCTTGAGAGGGTAGTGCCTGAAAACCGCCTAATTGTGTGCCTCTTAAAATAATATCCATAGTGTGTTGATAAATATCTGCAACAATATTTGCTTCTTTAATGCTTTTCCCCAGAGTTAATAAGCCGCCTTTGGTATCCAGAATAATTCGGGGTAAAGGGTCTAACATTGTTTTTGTTTGTCCGTCATGTGGTGTTTGAGACGCTTGTTCAAAATACTTTGTATAAGATGTGATGTAATCATCCAGATTGAAGCCCAGCATCGGAAGCTGTTTGGTGCGGATAACGTGATCCGGTGTTGCTGGTCCTTGTTGGCTTATGGATGCAACTTGAGGATGATTGGCAAAGGCCAGAGATTGTTTTGTTCGCTGTTGCTGAACGACAACGGATTGTTGCATTTTTTTGGAGAGTTCTTGTCGTAACTGTGCTATTTGATTGATATCCAGATTTTCTGTGTCCAGAGAGGTTTCTGCATAACTTGATGATACCTCCAGTGCTTGATGTTCAGATAAATAATCTTCGGCCATGGCAACTAGATCGATCATTCGATCATAAGATTGTTTGGCGGTTTCTCCAAAAGAAAAAATTCCATGATTCATTAACACCATTCCAATGGTTCCAGAGTGAGAATCTCTGGGGAAAATTTCAGCACATAAGCGAGATAAATCAAAGCCTGGCATTACATAAGGAATGATAACGACTTTATCACCATAAACTGATTTTATACGTTCAAGTCCATCCTGAGTATTGGTTATGCTGACGACTGCATCAGCATGAGTGTGATCAACATACTTGTAAGGTAGTAAAGCGTGCAGAATGGTTTCTACTGAAGGACCTGGTGCGCTGGCGAGTGTCATATGAGTTTTAAGTTCATTGACCATTTGAGCATCAGTTAATTCTTTAAGTTGAGCCAGCTTTAATAAATGTGACATTTGGACGGGGGCATAGCCCTGAGCTTCGATGGTCTCTAAATCCCAGCCACTGCCTTTGACATAAAGGATGTTTTCCATTTCACCAAGAATGTTTTTTTGCTCAATTTTAACTGATGTATTGCCGCCGCCATGAAGTACTAATGATTTGTCTTGTCCCAACAATCTTGAGCTGTACACTCTAAGAGCCAGATCCTTGTTGATATCACTTGAGAGGTTTTGTGCTTCTTGTTCATTCCAGCGGTTTTGCATAATTTACCTAGATCTATAAAAGATGAATTGTTGTCGTTATTAAGGTTATAGAAGAGGATAAAGAATTGAAAAAAATAGTCAATGATGAAGGGCAATAATATCTTGCCGTTGTCTGGACATTCATTGCCGTTTTATACCTGTATCTCGCATGGATAACAATAGAAATAAAAGTTAAGTGATTGAATTATATGCTTTGTTGAAAACTGGTATACCAGTTGCATTATCTCGAACATAGAAAGTTAAAGTACCAGCAAGGAGTAAATAATGGCAGTTAGCTTTGATAGTTATTTGGGGGGGCTTGATGATGCGTTGGTTTTGCGTGGCAGACGTTCTGAGATTATTGCTTCCAATATAGCCAATGCTGATACTCCAGGATATAAGGCAAAAGACATTGATTTTAAATCTGCCATGTCAAATGCCATGGGTACAGGTTCTGAATTTAAAAAAGACAGTTTAAAAATGGCAACAACGGATAGCAAACATATAAAAATGAGCCAGGGTGCTTTTTCAAATGATGTGATGTATCGCAATCCATATCAACCTTCATTGGATGGTAATACGGTTGATTCAGGTGTTGAAAAAACTGAATTTACAAAAAACTCCGTCCATTATAGTGCCACTTTACGTTTTTTAACGGGTAAATTCCAAGGTTTAACTAAAGCAATAAAAGGGCAATAGGCCAGGGTTATTAGGAGATAAGTATGGGACTTTTTAATACATTTGAAATTTCTGGCACAGCAATGACTGCTCAAACCGTTCGCATGAATCTGGTGGCGAGTAATCTGGCGAATGTGAACAGTGCTGCGAGCAGTGTTGAAGGGACTTATAAGTCACGTCAAGCAGTGTTTAAAACAATGGTAGATGAGTTTTCTCATGATCCTGCTGTTGCAAAAGTAGGCATTGAGCGAATTGTTGAAAGTGAAGAGCCATTAAAAGCACAGTATCAACCTCATCATCCAAGTGCCAATGAAGATGGCTATGTTTTTATGCCAAATGTGAATCCAATTGAATCGATGGCGAATATGATTGATGCTTCACGTTCATATCAAACCAATGTAGAAGTGCTTAACACAACCAAACAAATGTTGATGAGAACCATTAATCTTGGCAAGTCATAAAAAGTGGTGAGTAAAAAGTGAAATGTATTTATAAATTAAGGATTTTAAAGCTGAGTCTAACCACTCCATGTTTTCAAAAAATAAGTTTTCAAGAAATATGTTTACAAAGTTATTATCCAGCATGTCTGGATCAGGGGAAAGATAATGTCAACTATTAATAATGATGTTGCGCTCTATGACAGATTAGGGCTTTCCAGGAGTAAGGAAACTGAAGCCAAGACTGAATCGACAAAAGAAGATCAATTTATGCAGTTATTGATTGCTCAGCTAAAACATCAGGACCCATTACAGCCACAGGAAAATGGTGAATTTTTAAGCCAGTTAGCACAGTTTGAAACGGCAGCCGGGGCATCAGAATTGCAAAAATCATTTGATACTTTCAGTGCTAGTATGCAGTCTAATTCTGCTTTGCAGGCATCTAGTCTGGTGGGACGAAGTGTATTCGCGCCTGGTGGAATAGCTCAATTGGAAGCAGGACAGGATGTAATCGGTCAGATTGATTTAGCATCATCAACCACTAACCTTACCATTGAGATAACTGATGCGGCTGGACAATTAGTTCGACAAGTTCCCATGGGCACTCAAGCAGCAGGTGAAATTAGCTTTGGCTGGGATGGTACGGATCAAAACGGCAATTCTTTGCCACCTGGGGGATATTTAATTACGGCAACTGCTGATGTTGGTAATGAGAAAATTGCCCAGGAAGTGTTAGTGAGTGCCAAGGTTGATAGTGTCACTATTGGCCAGGGTGGGCAAGGGATGAAATTAAACCTTGCAGGTATTGGAAGTATTGATTCTTCAGCAGTAAGAGAAATTAGATAAGTCTTATAATAAAATGTAATCATCGGCAGGAGGTCTATCATGCCATTTCGTATCGGTCTAAGTGGTTTAAATGCAGCACAAGCAGATTTAAAAATCACAGGTAATAATATTGCTAATGTGAGCACTATTGGTTTTAAACAGTCTCGTGCGGAATTTGCTGATGTGTATGCTTCCAGTAAGTTTGGTTCAGTGGGCACTGCAATTGGTAGTGGTGTTCGATTAGCTGCCGCCTCACAACAGTTCACTCAGGGTAATATTATCTTTACTGAAAATAACCTCGACCTGGGTATAACAGGTGATGGTTTTTTTGCCATGGACGATGTGTCGGGTAACCGGGTCTATACTCGTAATGGGCAATTTAAAGTCGATAAGGATGGTTTTATTGTCGATAATAGCGGCTCATTTCTAAAAGGTTATGGTGTTGATCCTGTAACCAATAATATTAATACGGGCTCAATTGTCGACCTGGAAATTATTTCAACTAATATTGCCCCTAATGCAACCACATCTGCTTCTATTGTTGCCAATATTGACTCTGGAGAAAGTGTACCTACCTTGAATTATTCGATGGATACACAAGGTACTGTTGATACTAATAGTTACAATCATACGACGTCATTTACTTCTTTTGATTCATTGGGAAATCCTATGCTGACTTCGATGTTTTATCGGAAAACATCGGCAGGTAACTGGGATGTTGGAATAAAACAAGTCGATATTAATGGCAATATCTACCAAAATATGGATCCAACAGCAGCTCAGGCTGCCACAGCAACGGAACCAGAAATTATTTTTATTGGTAGTACAGGTTCTGTTACCGCTGGTGAAAATGCTGGTGCTGCGGTAGTTGCGGCAGCAGCAGCTGGTGCCGGGGCAACAGCAGGTGAACAGACTACTATATCCAATGCCTATATTGCTGGTTATCCAGGTAATACTGCAGCAATGACTGCAGCGGTTGCCGCAGCTCCTGACTTTGTTGCTACGCCACCCACTGCGGCAGAACCCATTGCATTAGCGGTTTATAATGCTTCCGGTGCAGCGGCAACAGCTGCTTCAGCTGCCGCTGCTGCTGCACAACCATCGGATCAAATTACGTTTTTAAACAATGGTACGATTGATCCAAATGGTGGTACGTTGACCAATGGTGTATTAAGTTATACCTTTGATTTATCAGCACCTGCAAATCCAGCCATGACTCCTTTTGCTACAGGTGGTGCGCTTGTTAATCAACCCATTAATATTGATTTAAATGGCTTAACACAATATGGTGCTAATTTTGGTGTTACTAATTTAAGTCAGGATGGTTATACCACAGGTCAGCTTTCTGGAATTGATGTGGATCAGTCCGGTGTGATTTCAGCACGTTTCACCAATGGTCAATCAAATAATCTTGGACAGGTCTTTTTGGTTAATTTCACAAATTCTCAGGGCTTAAGTCAATTAGGTGATAACTATTGGGCTGAATCTTTTGCTTCAGGGCAGGGTATTGTTAACGCTCCTGGGGATGGTAATGCTGGTTTAATAAATTCAGGTGCCCTGGAAGATTCTAATGTTGATCTGACTGCTGAATTAATTAACCTGATCACTGCACAACGTAACTTTCAGGCTAATGCTAAAACGATTACGACAGCAGATACGATTACTCAAACGGTTATTCAATTGTAAAAATCTTTTAAAGCGTTTTACTGACAAACTAAAAGCGAATAACTCTCTTCCTGCGCAGAAAATTTGTGTAGGGAGAGAGTTATTCGCTTTTTTTATGCCTGGAAATAAATTTTCTACCTAAGCATATTGGCCTAAATCATGCATTATAAATAATAGACGATTATTAAAGTGTCAAAAAAACTGATACTCATCCTGTAGGGGTAATATTAACAATGGATAATTTTATATTTGTTGCTATGTCAGGGGCAAAAGAGAATATGCTGAATCAACAATTGCATATGAACAATCTTGCCAATGCCAATACAACAGGATTTAAGGCCGATTTTGCTGCCGCTCGTAGTCAACCTGTTTTTGGTCCAGGACTGCCAACACGTGTTTATTCAATGACTGAAAACCCAGGTACTGATTTTAAATCAGGTAGTATGATTTCCACAGGTAATCCACTGGATGTAGCTATTCAGGGCGATGGCTTTTTATCTGTGTTAGCCAAAGATGGTACTGAGAGTTATTCCCGAGCAGGAAATCTTAAGTTAACTGAAACAGGAATGCTCGTAACGGGGGCAGGCTTACCTGTTCTGGGTGATGGCGGACCTGTTGTGATTCCACCGTCACAAAAAATTGATATAACGTCTGATGGTACTATCTCTATTGTACCTATAGGGGTTGAGAACAATGCTACCGCAGTGGTTGGACGTTTGAAGATGGTGAAACCTGATTTAAATACTTTGGAAAAAAGTGAGTCGGGTTTAATGGTGACAAAAAATGGAGAACCTGCTGAAGCAGATGGCACGGTTAGGCTAATTACAGGCGCTGTTGAAAGTTCAAATGTGAATGCTATGTCAGAAATGGTGAATATGATCAGTTTGGCAAGGCAGTATGAAATGCAAGTCAAGTTGATGAAAGAAGCAGAGCAAATGGATCAAACCAGTACTCAACTATTGAGATTAAGCTAATTAGTGCAGGATAAGTCAGAGTAAGGTAAAGATACTTTGACTAAATGTCTGCTACTAAGATCATAAAATAACACCATATAAAATGGGAGAATAAAATGAATCCAGCACTATGGGTTGCAAAAACAGGATTAGATGCACAACAAGTTCGTTTGCAGGTGGTGTCTAATAATCTGGCTAATGCCAGTACCACAGGATTTAAAAAAGATCGAGCTGTTTTTGAAGATCTCATTTATCAAAATATTAGACAGCCTGGTGCTCAGGCCACACAAGATACGACGTTGCCTTCAGGTATGATGTTGGGTACTGGTGTTCGAGTAGCTGCAACGCAAAAGATGCATATGCAGGGCAATATTGTTCAAACACAAAATTCACTGGATATAGCAATCCAGGGTGATGGTTTCTTCCAGGTTGTACGACCCAATGGTGATATTGCCTATACTCGTGATGGCTCCTTTCAGATTGATGAGCAGGGACGAGTTGTGACTTCTGATGGTATGCTTTTAGAACCAGCCATTACTCTTCCTGAAAATTCACTATCAGTAACTATTGGTATTGATGGGACTGTTTCTGCTTTAGAACCAGGAAATGCTGCACCAACGAATGTTGGTACGATTGAAACGGCTTCATTTATTAATCCATCAGGTTTAATGCCAATTGGTGATAATCAATTTTTAGAAACAGTATCCAGTGGTTCACCAACAACAGGAGCACCTGCTGAAGATAATCGTGGTGGCTTATTATCAGGTTCACTTGAAAGTTCCAATGTGAATACCGTTGAAGAACTGGTCAATTTAATTGAAACACAACGAACGTTTGAAATGAATTCCAAGTCATTATCGACAGCGGATCAAATGCTTCAGTATATTACTCAGAATGTTTAATACAGCTTATAAGTCAAATTGAAATGTGTTATGTGGGGTACAAAATGATTATTAAAAAACGCCTTTTATTGACGGCTCTTATTATGACCTTATTGTCAGGCTGTGCTGCGCAACGTCTAGAACATGATCCTAAATATGCACCCATAAGACCACAAGCAGTTATTACTAAACCTCAAAATAGTGGCTCAATTTATTTAACCAGTAATAATATGATTTTATTTGAAACGGTTAAAGCACATCGGGTGGGAGATATTTTAACTATTGTGTTTGATGAAAAGACGACAGGTAAAAAAGAAACAAAAACTGAAGACAAGAAAGGCATGACGGTTGGATTATCAAATCCCACGATTTTTGGTAAGGCAGTAACAACAGATGCTACTACTGGAAATGCAGCTGCAGATACAGGTCTTGGTTTAGCTGATGAATTACTTCAGGCTCTTAATACCAGTATTTCTTCAAATAATGATTTTAAATCTAAGGGTAAAAGTGAACAGAAAAATAGTTTGACAGGTAATATTGGTGTAACGGTAATAGAAGTTCATCCCAATGGAAATTTGGTGGTTCAAGGTGAAAAATTGGTAACGATTAATCAGGGGGATGAATATATTCAACTATCGGGCATTATTCGCAGTAGAGATGTTGGGTTGGATAACCAAATATCTTCCTCAAAAGTGGCTAATGCACAAATTGTTTATAGTGGGGTTGGTTTGACTCATGATTCTAATTCAGCAGGTTGGGGTAGTCGTTTCTTTTTAAGTGACGTATGGCCATTTTAGGGACTTTTGGAAATTTATTTCCTTACAAACCCTTATGATTTTTATTCTATAGGATAAATACCTTACTCTGTTTCTTGTAACAGACAGCTCTCTTCTTTCTATTGGCCTATTGGCACTTTTCTTGCAACCTTTTTACTATAAATATTAAACGTGATTTTTTTGACTGATTAAAACTCAGGATGGTGGGGTATGAAACGATATCTATTACTTTCTTTTCTAGTGCTTGGACTGGTTTCCAATACTCTTTTTGCCGAACGCATAAAAGATATTACCACAGTCGCAGGTATTCGAAATAATCAGTTGGTAGGATATGGGCTGGTTGTGGGACTAGATGGTTCAGGGGATACTGCTGCTTCCTTCACTGATGACAGTATGCGCAACATGTTAGAACAGTTGGGTATTACATTACCACCAGGTGCTAATTTGCCAATTAAGAATGTGGCTGCTGTTTCTTTAAGTGCGGAACTCCCTGCTTTTACAAAGCCTGGTCAAAAAATTGACGTAAATGTCTCTTCCATTGGTAATTCAAAAAATTTAAGAGGTGGTACATTATTGATGGCACCCTTGAAGGGAGCTGATGGTCAGATATATGCGGTTGCTCAGGGAAATCTCGTGGTTCTTGGCCTGAGTGCTGGTGGTGATGATGGTTCTTCTGTGACAGTGAATATTCCCACAGGTGGTCGTATTCCAAATGGTGCAACTGTAGAACGAGAAGTACTTACTTCATTTGTTGCGGGTGATTCAATTACATTAAATTTACACCGTCCTGATTTTACAACAGCACATCGTCTGGCCGAAACCATTAATGATACGATGGGGCTTGGAACTGCGCATGCCGTAGATGCTTCTTCTGTTAGAGTAAGTGCTCCAAAAGAGTTATCCCAAAAAGTTTCTTATCTTTCCATGCTCGAAAATCTTGAATTTCTTCCTGGTACCGCTGCAGCAAAAATTGTGGTTAATGCAAAAACAGGAACGGTTGTTATTGGGCAGAATGTGATTGTACAACCAGCTGCCGTTTCACATGGTAATTTAACAGTGACTATTACTAATGATCCTTTAGTCAGTCAGCCTCCAGCATTTTCAAGGGGTGAGACTGTGGTGGTTCCAAAATCAGATATTGATGTGGCTGTCACCAATAAAGGTGCTTTTCTCTTTAATCTTGGGGTGACTCTGGATGAAGTGGTGAGAGCAGTTAATAATATTGGTGCGAGTCCTGCTGAACTGGTGGCAATACTGGAAGCTTTAAAAGCAGCAGGTTCCTTAAATGCTGAATTGATCATCATATAGGTTATTTGTTATGAGTTTAAATTCTTTACAGAA
>JAPHSW010000049.1 GCA_026196615.1 Gammaproteobacteria bacterium
AAAGCATGATCTTTGGTATCATTAGTCATACCACAACCAGTATCACACACATCCAGTCGAACATAGTTGCCTGGAGCTACATTAACTTTTTCCTGAAACATTAACTCTTTTGTCAAAGTTACGTTTGAGCTTTTAAAACTAAGAGTTCCGCCTTCAGGCATTGCATCTTTTGCATTGAGCGCTAAATTCAATAATGAGTTCTTTATTTGTGTTTGATCACCATCAATGTAAGGGTTAATAGCTTCCATCGAAGATTCAATACTAATATTTTTGTTCAACATATGTTCTAACATCATAATCAACTCCAGCACTTCATGGTGTAAGTCGATTGAGACCAGTTGATATTGCCCCTTACGTGAAAAAGCCAAAAGCTGGCCTGTCAGCTCTGAGGACTGTTTACCAATGGTGATAATTTTTTCTGCAAAACTTTTTAATTTTTTATCTTCAAGACGAGAATGTAGTATTTCTGCAAACCCCATCAAACCATGCAGCATATTATTGAAATCATGTGCTATACCACCAGCTAACTGCCCAATTGCATCCATTTTATGCTGATGTCTCAACTCTTCTTCCATTTGCCTTTGTCGAGTAATATCAGTACCAATACTTAATGCACCGATAATATTTTCATCATCATCCTTGAGTACTTTATTGGTCCAGTTTATCCAGATACGATGCCCATCTTTGGTACAATTTTCGTTGATATTGCTTTCATAATTTTCTGGGTGTTCACATATATCATTCATCAATGGAGACAAATCACGCCCGGTAGATTCAGTTTTTGGAACAATGGTATCCATCACATGTTGACCAATAATCTCCTCTTCTGAATAGCCAAAAAAACTTTGTGCAAATTCATTGAAATAAGTAATATAACCATTTCTATCCCAACGTAAAATAATTGAGTTTGCATTTTCCACCAGCTCACGATATTTCTCTTCATTTTTACTCAGTTGATGCTCAACCTTAACAAAGGGACCCGTATCAATTAAAAAAAGTTTCAAAAAAGACCTTTCTCTTTGTGTTTCATAAGAAGCATTAAAAGCACAAAATGCCTTTTTTTCCTTTAAATGATTCACTAAATACAATGTTTGGACAGGTATTTGCGGTTCCATCTCAGAATGATGAGATATAAATGAGGACAGTATTTGGTAGTCAAGGCCTAATAGGTCAATGCTAAGATTATCTTTTTCATAACCTAAACGTTTTAATAGTGCGGGATCAGCAGAATTAAAGCTAAAAATGTTCTTTTTTGAACAGTTAAATTCTAAGGAATAAACTATTGGCTGCATCTTAGATTCATTTTATTGATTTTAATAATTGGTTCTGTAAACTCATAGGCTCCCGGACAAAATTTAAGTAACTCTAATAACTGGTTAAAGCAGACTAAAATATATGAGTAATTAATATAATAGTGTAGGCTATTTCCTGACAATGTGTTAACTTTACAAAGGTTTATACACAAATAAATATAAAAATTTAACCCTGTTAACGACCTATAGATAACACTGATAATATTTATCTTATAAGACAAAAGGATCAATCCATGAGTAGTAATAACTTCTTACCTATGCCCGATAACAAAGGATTTTTTGGAGAATACGGCGGTCAACAATTACCACCTGAACTTATCGCTATAATGGATGATATTAATAATGCTTATCTGGAAATCAAAGATACTGATGCTTTCAAAAATGAACTAGCTGATCTGATGACTCACTTTGTTGGTCGCCCCAGCCCCATTTATCATGCAAAAAATCTAAGTGAAAAGTGTGGTGGCGCTCAAATCTACTTTAAAAGAGAAGATTTAAACCATACAGGAGCTCATAAAATCAATCACTGTCTGGGTGAAGCCTTACTTGCCAAGCATATGGGTAAAACTAAGGTTCTGGCAGAAACCGGGGCAGGTCAACATGGTGTGGCTTTGGCAACAGCCTGTTCTTTAGTAGGGATTAAATGTGAAATACACATGGGTGAGGTAGACGTAGAAAAAGAACATCCTAATGTAATCCGTATGAAAATTTTGGGAGCCGATTTAATCCCTGTCAGTCGGGGAACAAGAACCTTAAAAGACGCTGTCGATAGTGCTTTTGAAGCTTACCTGCAGGATCCCGTTAATTCACTCTATGCCATTGGTTCTGTTGTTGGCCCTCATCCTTTTCCCATGATGGTCAGAGACTTTCAATCCATTGTCGGTATTGAAGCCCGTGAACAATTTATGGAAATGGAAGACGTGCTTCCAGACTATCTTGTTGCCTGCGTTGGTGGTGGTAGTAATGCCATGGGACTCTTTACTGCATTTCTGGATGATGACAATGTACAGATGATTGGCGTCGAACCATCAGGAAAAGGATTAGAAACACCTGATCATGCAGCAACCATGACCAAGGGAAGCCCTGGGGTTATTCATGGTTTCAGCTGCTATTTATTACAAAACAGTGAAGGAGAACCATTGCCTGTTTATTCCATTGCCTCTGGTCTGGATTACCCTGGTGTTGGCCCTCAGCATTGTTATTTAAAAGATATCAAACGCGTTCAATATGAAACAGCCACTGATAAAGAGTGTATGGATGCTTTTATGGATTTATCTCGTTATGAGGGCATTATTCCTGCACTTGAAAGTGCTCATGCAGTCGCCCACGCAATGAAACTCGCAGCAACACTAGATAAAGATAAACATATTTTGGTTAATCTTAGTGGTCGAGGTGATAAAGACATCGATTTTGTGGCAAAAAGACTTAACTTAGAATAAGTTACGCATTTGCTTTCCCCTTATTAACGCTTGAACTGCCAGTATCCTTTAATAACTACATACTGGCAGTACATTATTAACGCTCTCTCCTATTATTCTTTTCCAGAAAATCACTGCCCCTCTTTAGCATAAACAATAACGTCCCATATCACTTTTATTAATAATTAGCCTAGAATAAAAGACTTTAACAGCACTAATACCAATATAAAACTAAAGGGTATTGAATCCAAGTTACAGATACTGTCAGTTATTTTTACATTATCTAATTCCATCTAAAAGTTTAATGTCAGCTTTTTTTACACCTGTAATTTATCGAATCTTAAAAAAACAAAGAAAACACCTATATCCTATTGTTTTTTAAAGATTATACAAATTTGGCACGCTAACTGCTTTATTTTATGTAACCTCAGTTAACCTAATGCGTTATGCAGTAGGGGCAAATTTTTTAATTATAAGATTAACAACCATAAGGAAATTTACAATGAAATTACAATTATCAGGCTTAATACTCGCAGCTGCAGCGTTTTTAGGTACATCATCAACAGCATTCGCAGTCCCACAAACAGATGTTCAAGAGTATTCAAACAATACTGCAACAGAATATTTTGTTGATCAAGATTCAAACAAATATAACTCTCCTTATTATCGTGGTATGAATGATGATTGGGGTTGGACTCATAATGGTATTGCAGGAACTGGCTTTACATCAATCTTACTTGATATTTCAGCATTTGATGTTGATGCTCCAGGTGAAGACGATATGATTTCAGTTTATACTGGTACTACCTGGTTAGACCTTGGTGATTTAGCAGGTTCTAATAATGCATGGGCTTTCACACAATTTGATCTATCTGGTTATGCTTGGGCTGAAGCACAGGTTAACGCTGGTCTTCAAGTTAGAATGAACATTGATACTCAAAGAACTGGATGGTTAGTAACTCTTGGTAAAGCAACTCTAAGTGTTGATGGTGGTAGCCAAAATTGTGTACCTACTCCAGGAGTTCCTTGTGTATCTGTTCCAGAGCCATCAGGTCTTGCTCTATTAGGTCTTGGTTTAGTAGGTTTTGGTTTTGCTCGTAAGCAAGCTCAAAAAGCTTAAATTAAGCATTTAGAATTGACGATTATTTTTTAATAGTAGTTAAATATTCTAGAAAGAAACCGCGACTTTGTTCGCGGTTTTTTTTGTTTTAAAATAAGGGGGACAAATACAATTCACTTTTCTGAAAATAATAGGTATATTATTTTCAATCTTTGTACATAAAAGATGCCAATACACTTACGGCATAAAGCCACGCCCACAGAGTTAAACATGATCAAAGTAAACTTATTTATTACATCGGAATGCCCTCATTGCCCAAACGTATTACAAGCACTTTCTGAATTAATAAAAGAAGGAACAATTGCTGAGCTGGAAGTAAGTAACATATCACTCATCCCTGAAAAAGCTCAAGCTCTAAATATTCGCTCCGTCCCATGGGTAAAAATCGGGCCTTTTGAACTCACAGGTAAACAAACAAAAAGCGAATTACAAACCTGGATCAATCGAGTTCAATCTGAAACAGGTATGCAAGACTATTTTGATGAACTACTAAAAACCGGTCAACTTGATAAGGTTATTCATCTACTAAAAAAAGACTCTGAACTATTCAGAAATCTTCCCCTTATGATGCAAAATAAAAAGACATCAATGGGTGCTAAAATAGGTATCGGTGCAATTTTTGAAGAGTTTCAAGGTAGCCAGGAAATTCATCAACTCATTCCAATGCTATCCAAACTACTTAAGTCTGATAGTGCTAACCTTAGGAATGATGCTTGCTACTATTTAGGCCTTACTGAAAGCTCTGATGCCATCACCTCCATTCAATCACTCGCTGATGATGAAACCAAAGAAGTAAGAGAAACGGTTCGTGATGCATTGAGCATTATTATGGCTAAGAAAAAACCTCATGAATCATAACTCAAATACGAGCTTTAATTTAACCTGCCCTTTATGCCAAATATCTGAAGGAATACCTTTCTTTAAAGATCGCAGAAACTATTTTCAATGCCCTGAATGTTCTCTTGTCTTTGTCCCTCCTCAACAATACATCTCCACCAAAGAAGAAAAATCAATGTATGACCTACATGAAAATTCTGCCGATGATCCAGGTTATCGGCAATTTCTTAATCGCTTTTTAATTCCCTTTTTAACTCATATTAAACCTAACAGCCATGGTCTTGATTTTGGCTCAGGTCCTGGTCCAACACTCTCAATAATGCTCAAAGAAAATGGGCATTCTGTCGTCAATTACGATTGCTTTTATGCACCTGATATCAACCTATTAGAGTCATGCTCAGCTGAAAAAGCATATGATTTTATTACTGCAACTGAAGTTGTTGAACATCTACACCACCCAAAAAAAGAACTCGAACGCTTATGGTCATGTTTAAAACCTAATGGTTCACTGGGAATAATGACGAAAAGAGTGTTGAATCAAAAAGCATTTACTCACTGGCATTATAAAAATGACATTACACATGTTTGTTTTTTTGCTCTTGAAACCTTTCAATGGCTTGCCAAACACTGGAATGCCACTCTAACCACACCCGAAAAAGATGTCGTTATTTTTACTAAAGGAAGAAAGTAATAAAAAACAGATTGTGAACTGGATCAAAACAATGCACAAAATGTCATATTTTGTGCATAAATTGACATAGCCTAACGGAAAAAAATAAATACAATATCACTATATTTTAATAATTATAGAAAAGGCTACCTATATCGAAAGATATAGCACGCAAAGCAACCATTCTAAGGGTTTTACATGTCAGTTAAAAGCCTATGAAAGTGGGAGTTACCTAAGCAATTATGAATAAAATGTGCCCATTCATGGTCAATGCTTTCTATTTTTTTCTCTGTAATTATTGTCTTTAACTGCAATGTTAAATCACTTTTTTTAAGGACAATAACAATGTGTCGATTTTTTAAATTTATTTTACCGAATACCCTGTATTCTTCTACTAAAAAGAAGTCTAAACAAAACAATATTCAAGCATTTCCAAAACGACAATTTTATCCGCACCTTAATTACATAAATACTGAAACATTTGCGAATGGTTTATACGATGAGGAATACGATGTTATTGATGTACGAGATAAAGAATCATTTAATAAACTTCGAATTAAATCAGCCACACACATTTTCTTAAAAAATAAGTATTTTGAACAATACGTTCTGGATTTCTCAGAACAAAGTGAAAAACAAATTGTCATCTATTCCAGTAGCTTGTCCTGTTCTAAAAGTTATCTCGCATCCTCTAAAATAAAAGAAATATTTAAAGAGAATAATATCACCAATAAAATTATAACTTATGATTCAGGCATCAGTGATATCGCCTATTCCCATGCAGACTTAGTATTAAAAAAGGTATAATAAAATGTCTTTGATAAAGACTATATTATCGCTTTAATTCCTTGATAGTCTATTTTTCCTGTTCCTAATAAAGGTAAATTTTCAACGATAACAATCTTCTTCGGCACATTAATTTCACCAAGGTTATTCTCTTTAGCATGAGCAGAAAGCTCTTTTCTTTGAGCAGCCTGTCGTGTTGTCACTAAAATAAGTTGTTCTCCTTTGCTACTGTCAGGAACACTAACAACAGCATGCATTTCATCTGGCCAGCATTGACTTGCCATATCTTCAACCATTGAAAGAGAAACCATTTCACCACCAATTTTAGCAAAACGTTTAACACGTCCTTTTATAGTGATAAAACCATCATTATCAATTTCAACAATATCACCTGTATCATACCAGTCAGCACCATATTCTGAGTGTGCAGGTTCTATAATTCCAGGGTTTTCATTTCGTAAATAACCTTTCATAATATTTGGACCTTTCACAAAAAGTTGTCCACCTTCGTCAATACCAGGCACTGCTTTCAATTGATATTCAATACCTGGCAGTATAGTACCTACAGTTCCTGTTTTATAATCAATGGGTGTATTTATTGAAATAACAGGGCTGGTTTCAGTTGCACCATAACCTTCCAAAATTCTCAAACCAAATTTTTCAGCATACAGCTCTCTGGTTTCTTTCTGAACCGCTTCAGCACCAGCACAAACATAGCGAATGCTATAAAAATCATAATTATGAGCAAATTTAGCGTACCCTTTCAGGAAGGTATTTGTGCCAAATAACATCGTTGCATTAATATCATAAGCTACTTCAGGAATGATTCGATAATGCAAAGGAGAAGGATATAAAAACACTTTCATGCCATTTAACACTGACACTAATGTTGCTGTACTTAAACCAAATGAGTGAAATAAAGGTAAGGCATTTAATATGACATCATTTTTATTAAAATCAATCTTTGTTCCCAGCTGTATCGTATTGCTCATTATATTTTTATGAGAAAGAACAACACCTTTGGGAACACCTTCTGAGCCAGATGTAAATAACACAACGGCTGGATCTTCTGGTGTAACAGACTGCCATTGTTGTGCATAGATCATTTTCGGAAAAAAACTACATACGATTCCATAAGCCTTGTCTTGCCACATAACCTCTTTACGAAGATCTTCAAGATAGATAATATTAACCTGTTTTTCTAATAGAGCAATTAAGTCATCCATTTTTGCCAGATTAATAAAACGTCTAGAGGTATATACCGTTTTAATTTGTGCCGTTTCAATTGCAGATAAAAGTCCTTTATAACCTGCTGTATAATTCAACATAGCAGGTATTCGAGCAATACTTTGCAAAGCAAAAAAACTTAATACAGTGGCATTAGTATTTGGCAGCAGCAGGCCCACAATCTCTTTTTCTTGAGTTTGTTTGATCATCAGTCGTGACAAAACACTGCTTTTTAATAAGAGTTGTCGATAATCAAGAGGTTGACGTTCAACATCTTCAAGAATAACTTGCCCAGCTCCATGTATATCACGAGCATTAAGTAACTTATCCATTATTGTCACTTGATTATTACTGGTTGAGTAAATCATATCAGTCATAATACTTTTCAGTACTTTACCAGCTTCTATTCGCCTAAGTCTGCCAACAATTGAATCATCCAGCTCAATTTTTTGAGGTGGTAAGATGGTTAACTTTATCTTAGGAAAAAACTGGCGCCGTTCAATACCCTTTAAACGCGAGAATAGAGAATATTGAGCTCCATCAATCCGAATAGGTAATACCATGGCTCCTGATTTCAATGCAATTAAACCGGGACCATCATATATTTTCATGAGGGTACCAGTAACAGTAATACGGCCCTCAGGAAAAATAACCGAACGTTTATCCTGTTCCAGATCTTTAATAAATGACTTTATTGAGAGTGGATTTACTGGATCCATTGGAAATAATCGAACAATTTGGCCAAAAGGACTGATCCACCATTTTTTTGCCATTTGGGTATTGATAGCAAAAGTCAGTCTGTTTGGGAGAAAAATGGATAATAGCACGGCATCAAGAAATGAAGTATGATTGGCAATAATCATCACCCGCTCACCCGCTTTATAATAATTTTCCAGACCTTCTACTTCAACTCGAAATAGAAGTTTTAAAATAAAACGTATAAATTGCTTTGCCAGCTCCATATTTTTCTCCATTAATTGCTAACAGAATAGACTAAAAAGATCAGTTCTCCAATTTAAACTCTTTTTGTTTGTATCAATGACCTTTAATTAATCACAGTTTAATTAAACATTGTTTAATTGTCAATTTTATTACAAAAGATATTTAGAATTTATCGTGAAATAAGAGTACTATTTAATAGAAGTTACACGGTTAAAAATAAACAAGGTTAACATGTGAGCAACTGGAATCAAGAAAAATATATACAGGCGTGGAACTATGCGTCCCATGCCCATAATGGACAATTACTCCCTGGAACAAGTCTACCCTATATCAATCATATTGGACTAGTTGCCATGGAGGCAATGGCCGTTATTTCATCTGAGACAAGAGTTCAAAATTCTGATTTATTACTCCAATGTGCCTTGTTACATGATGTGATTGAAGACACAGAAAAAACTTACGATAATGTTGCGGAGCAATTCGGGATCAATGTGGCTGATGGCGTCCTTGCCTTAAGCAAGAATTCAACTCTGTCAGGGAAAACAAAACAAATGCAGGATAGTTTAGAGAGGATAAAGCAACAACCTAAAGAAATATGGATGGTAAAGCTGTCTGATAGAATCACTAATCTACAACCTCCCCCTTCTCATTGGAATCAGAATAAAATTAATTCATATCGTGAAGAAGCAAAAGTGATACTAGAACAATTGGGAAGTGCGAGTCAATTTCTTGCTACACGCTTAGAGCTGAAAATATCAGCCTATAGATAGTAAAAAGGAATATGTTTCAGAAAAAAACACGACTCGTATTTTTCTGAAACATATTCCTTTTTTGA
Organism: Gammaproteobacteria bacterium; assembly: GCA_026196615.1. Classification (GTDB taxonomy): domain Bacteria; phylum Pseudomonadota; class Gammaproteobacteria; order GRL18; family GRL18; genus GRL18. The sequence goes on from JAPHSW010000049.1 coordinate 9,149, forward strand.
AAAGCTAAATTATTCACTAATCCCCTGTTTGGCTAGATACTCATCATAAGTCCCTTTAAAATCAGTCACACCATCTTCTTTAATCTCAATGATACGTGTTGCTAAAGAAGAGACAAATTCACGGTCATGGCTGACAAAGACAAGTGTGCCTTCATATATATCTAATGCCATATTAAGTGATTCAATGGACTCCATATCCATGTGGTTAGTGGGTTCATCCATAAATAATACATTGGGCTTTTCCAACATTAACTTACCATAAACCATACGTCCCATTTCACCACCAGAAAGAACTTTAACAGACTTATTAGTATCATCTCTTGAAAAGAGTAATCGCCCCAGGATACCTCGAATACTCTGATCATCATCACTTTCCTGACCCCATTGATCCATCCAGTCAAATAAAGTCATTTCCGCAGCAAACTCATCAATGTGTTCTTGAGGATAATAACCAATATCAGCATTTTCAGAAAATTTGATACGACCACTTTTTGCTTCCAAATCATGAATCATAGTTCTCAACAAAGTTGTCTTACCAATTCCGTTAGCCCCAATAATTGCAATTCTTTCACCTACTTCAACCAGCATATTAAGATCTTTAAATAAAAGTTCATCAAAACCATTACTGAGATTTTCAATTTCAAAAGCATTACGATACAGCTTTTTTTCTTGTTCAAAGCGAATAAATGGATTTTTTCTTGAAGACACTTTAATGTCATCCAGTTGAATTTTTTCCAGACGCTTACGACGTGAAGTGGCTTGCTTTGCTTTAGAAGCATTAGCAGAAAAACGCTCCACGAATTTTTGTAAATCAGCCATTTCTGATTTCTTTTTCTCATTCGACTGCATTTGACGTTCTCTGGCTTGAGTTGCTGCCAGCATATACTCATCATAGTTACCAGGATAGACATTAATCGAGCCATAGTCCAAGTCAGCCATATGGGTACAAACACTATTGAGGAAGTGACGATCGTGAGAAATAATAATCATAGTGCAATTACGTTCATTAAGAATCGCTTCTAACCAACGGATGGTATTGATATCCAGATTATTTGTCGGCTCATCCAAAAGCATAATATCCGGATCAGAAAATAACACTTGTGCTAATAAGACTCGGAGTTTAAAACCTGGGGCAATTTCAGACATAGGTCCAAAGTGCTGTTCAACAGGAATTCCAACACCAATCAAAAGTTCACCTGCTCTGGACTCCGCAGTATAACCATCCATCTCACCGTATTGAACTTCCAGGTCAGCAACTCGCATACCATCTTCTTCACTCATATCAGGATCGGCATAAATCTTATCGCGTTCTTCTTTAACTTTCCAAAGCTCTTCATGCCCCATAATAACCGTGTCAATAACACTGTATTCTTCATAAGCAAATTGATCCTGACGTAATTTACCGACACGTTCTCCTGTAGAAATCGTTACCGTACCACTAGTTGCATCCAGGTCACCACCTAAAATTTTCATAAAGGTTGATTTACCACAACCATTAGCACCAATAAGACCATAACGGTTTTCATCACTAAATTTAACTGAAACATTTTCAAATAAAGGCTTGGCACCAAATTGAATAGTGAGATTTGCTGTTGATATCAAAGTATTTTTCCTAAGCAGTGTCTTTTTTTGCGATATTGCACGATGCGGTATTATCCTGTATTACATAGAAAAAATCCATATTCAGCTCATCATTAATCCAGTTTTATCTCTAAATTTATCACCTTAAATAATATAAAAAGACATAGACATATTGATAAAAGTACATTATTCTATAAAAAGAGTTAATTTTAGATAAAAGTAAGGAGAAGGCACATGCCTAGAGGCGGTAAACGTAGTGGTGCTGGTCGCCCCAAAGGAACAGGGAAATATTCTGAAGCAACTAAGGCAATTCGTGTTCCAGAAAGTATGGTAGAACGCATTCTAGAGTTTGCTCACTCTGGAGGTTTTAAGTTACCTCTCTACGGTGGTAAAGTTGCTGCTGGCTGCCCGGCTCCGACAGATGATTATATTGAAGGAATGTTAGATTTATCAGAGCATCTCATCCATGATCCCGCATCGACATTTTTTGTAAGAGTAACTGGTTATTCTATGATCAACGCTGGTATTCATCCCGATGATATTCTCATTGTTGATCGCAGTATCGAGGCACGACATGGAAAAATTGTTATTGCAGCAGTTGAAGGTGAACTGACGGTTAAACGTCTTGATAAGAAAGGAGGTCAAGTGCGCTTATTACCTGAAAATGATGACTTTGAGCCTATTGAGATTGGTCCTGAAGAAACATTGCATATCTGGGGGGTTGTTACAAATGTCATACATACCGTTTAAATAGAGATCACTCATAATACACCATGATAATCTTCTAGAAAAAAACCTCTTATAAATTTACTATAAAAAAGTAGCCTTAGTGCATTTTATTTAGGATAATCCTAGCCTGTTTTTTTAATTACTTATTTTTCACAATACTCACTTTCAGTTTTAGGAAAGTTAACAAAAGAAAGGCCAGGATGACCCATTATGTGGTTTAAAAACCTAAAAATTTACCGCTTTAGTAAGCCCTTTACAATCGACTCAGAACAATTGGAAACACATCTCACTGAAAAATCATTTCAGCCTTGTGCTTCAACACAAGCCTCTTCTTTTGGTTGGGTTTCCCCACTTGGCAATTCACAGGACAACAATAGTGTTTTGCTCACACATACTATTGGCAAAACCACAATGATATGCGTGCGCCAGGAGGAGAGAATATTACCCTCCAGTGTAATCAATGATGCATTAAATGAAAAACTGGATGCCATGCAAATTGAAACTGGAAGACGCCCTGTTGGCAAACATAAACAAAGCATTAAAGATGAACTTATCTTAACTCTTTTGCCAAAAGCCTTCACCCGCTCAAAAAGAACTTATGCCTATCTTGATCAAGATGCACAGTTAATGATTGTTGATGCCTCAAGCAATAATAAAGCGGAAGAGTTAGTAGAACTTCTACGCCAGACTCTTGGCAGCTTGCCCGTAGTCCCGTTAAAAACAAATACCTTGCCAATATTGCTTATGACCAGCTGGATTAAAGGGAATGATTTAAAAGATGATTTTCTGATAAAAGATGAATGTGAATTACGTGAATCTGATGATGAAGGCGCTATCTTGCGCTGTAAACGACAAGATCTGAGCAGTGATGAGATTCAGATGCATCTGGACAGTGGGAAAGAAGTCACCAAACTGGCTGTCAATTGGAATGATACCATCGAATGTATAATAGAAGACGACTTATCCATTAAACGCTTAAAGTTTTCTGATGAACTATTAGATCAAGCCGCAGATGATGGTGCAGAAGATGCCGCAGCACAATTTGATGCAGATTTTAACCTTATGACAGGTGAATTATCTCGCTTTATCCCCAGATTGATTGAAGTTCTTGGCGGAGAACAAAGCTCAGCAACCAAAACATAGACAAGCACTCATTAAAAATGACCTTTGAGCCCATTTATATACACTTTGGGCTCATAATTCAATTTTTAGTAATCGTTCATAAATACATTTATTTTACTTGTTCACATTCAACAAAAAATAAAATATAAAACGTTCTTGTAGGGAGACTTCCTACAAATTAAACAGACCATAATTATTATATTTCATTACTTATGAACTCGTGCTATAACAATATATTATAGTGAATTTATCCGTAAATATAATAAAATTGTAATTGTTACCCAAAACTAAACCAGCTAATTTTACAGATTTAGTTTAGATCCAAGACAGGGGAAATCATGCGTATTAATAAAAAACTACCACTTCTATGTGTTCTAGCCGGACTTAACGTCTGTATTTTTTCGACTGCTATCGCTGATAACATTCAGGATGCAGAACAAGCTATTGAAAAACAAGACTACTCAACTGCAATTATTCATTTAAAAAATCAACTTAAAAAAACACCTAAAAATGCTCATGCACGTTTTTTACTTGGAAAAGCTTACCTTTCTACAGGTAAATTAGAGTCTAGCTTAAAAGAACTTGGCAGAGCCTATGAAATTTCTCCCAAAGATACCCACATTTTATTTGCTTATGTTGATATATTACAAGCTATGGGCAAGCAGGAAAAAGTTCTAAAGTTACTTGATACTCCATTTAAAGACTCAAAGCTGGAAAGCCAGCGACTCTCATATATCGGCTATGCTCATCTTGCATCAAAGCAAGTAACAAATGCCCGAGAAGCTTTTGAAAAATCAAACAAGCTAGAGCAAAGTGCAAAAGCATACAATGGCCTCATTGCCCTATCTCTGTTTGAAAAAAACTACACTTTAGCCGAAGAATTACTTAAAAAATCAACTTCGATTGATCCCGAAAATAATTCAACCTTACTTCTAAAGGCCAAACTTGCTAATCTTAATAAACAACCTGATCAGGCTTTAGAGATCTACAATGAGTTAATTAAGAATAACCCTGAAAACCTTTCTTATTATCTTGAACGTGCCACCACATTATCACTTCAAGACAAGAAGGAACTTGCAAAAAAAGATCTAAACGTTATTTTATCTAAATATCCTAACTACCCTCAAGCTAATTTTCTTATGTCAGAAATACTATTACGAGAAAAAGCTTATGAAGGGGCTCAAAAATCAGCACAGCTTGTTGTTAATGCTTCGCCACAACATATGCCAGCAACTTTTGTTTTAGGTGCAGCCAATTTTGCATTAAAAAATTACAACCAGGCAGAAGAAAATTTAACCATATATCTTGCTTCCAAGCCTGATAATTTAAAAGCACAGAATTTACTTGCTAATATTTATCTGGCACAAGATAAAACAGAGCAATCATTACTTATTATTGAAGGTATCCCCAAAAAACAGCTTGAAAAAGATCCATTACTCTTAACTACTCTTGGTAGCACTTATATTAAAAAGGGTGATACAACAAAAGGTTTACAATTCCTAAATCAAGCTCAAGCTCTGGAACCTAATAATCAGGATATTAGAAAACGTATCATCGCAATTCAATTTCAATCCGGTGAGTTAAAGGATGCTATCAGTGAGTTAGAAGAGTTAACAAGTAAACAAACAGGTTCTGATCAATCTCATGCACAAACGAATTATTTACTCATTATTTCTTATATCAAACAAGAACAATTCGACAAGGCTGATGAAAAAATTGAACAATTTCTGCTCAAAACACCTGAAGATCTCAAATTACTAAATCTTAAAGCACTCACTTTACAACTCAAAGGTCACCCTGAAAAAGCAATGGCTCAGTATCAGGCCATTATAAAACAAGATAAAGACAATATTCCTGCTTATATGGGATTAGCACGTCTTTCAGCTTTAGAGTCAAACTGGTCAGAATCTGAAAATTACTTTAAACAAGTTTTAAAGATTGAGCCAAATACACTTAAAGCTTATTTAGGACTTGCTGCAATTGCAGACAAGCAAGATAAAGAAAAAGAAACCGAACAGTATTTTTTTGATGCCATTGAAAGAAGTAACAAAAATATTCCATCTCAACTCACAGTCGCCGAGTTGTTAAGTCAATGGTATCAATCTAAGCAACAACCAGAAAAAATATTACATCTTGCTGAAAAGCTGGATAAACAACATTCAAACAACAATAACGTCCGTTCTTTCTTAGCACGGGCTCAACTCCTTAACCAACAAAATGATCGAGCAGAACGTACTATAAAAAGTATCCTGACTTATGACACCAAAGATGTCAAACACAGAATCCTTCTGGCTCAAATAATAAGTAATGATAAACAAAGAATCGATGAAGCCATCACTCTTTTAGATGAAGCACTCCTTATTCAGCCAAAAAATCAAGTTGTCTATACCTTAAAAGCAAGCTTATTAATCAAACAGGGGAAAAATGAAGAGGCTGCAACTCTGGTAAAAACAATGCAGGAGAAATTTCCAGAATCAACAACAGCTCAACTGTTAAACGCTGATATCTACAGAGCTCAAAAACAATATAAAAAGGCCCTTGCCATTTATCAAGAAATCTACAAAAAAGAGCCTAATAATAAAATCTTTTCAGCAATAATTAGTGTGTTACTGTCTTTAAACCAACAAGATAAAGCAGTTTTATTACTAACAGAAAAAGTAAATGCTTCCTCTTCTCCAGATATAGATGATTTATTTAAACTCGCATCATTACATCATGAAAAGAAGCAGCTTGATAAAGCAGAAGTATATTACCAGAAAGTTTTAGAGAAAAACCCTAAACATGTACTTAGTTTAAATAACCTGGCCTGGATTAAAATTGATAGTAATACCAAGGAAGCGGTTAAACTGGCAAAACAAGCTTATGATCAAGCTCCTAAATCAGCTGCAATTATAGACACTTATGGTTATTTTTTAGTTCGGGATGAACAATACGAAGCAGGTTTAGACCTCTTAAAACAAGCTGCTGAGGGTATTCCAGAGGATAAGGATATTCAATATCATTTAGCATATGCCTATGCAAAATTAGGGCAACAGAAAAAAGCACAACAAATTTTGGAAACAATTGTTCATTCTAAACAATCTTTTTCAGAACAAAAGAAGGCACAACAGTTATATCAAGAAGTTAAATAGGCCGACATGATGTTACTGCTCATACGGGGCGGGCAGTAACAACTATTTATTTCATCACGAGAGACTCACAAGTGAGTATGCTATTGAGTACTCTGATGAGTTTCTTTAACACCTTATTGAGTCAGGCGTGACCGTCATTTGCTTTGAACTAATTCACCGTCTTAGAGATTCTCTAGCTACCTAGACACACTTTAGAAGAAGGCTTCCAATAGTCTATTCAGACTCCTTCCTTCAGAAGTTAAACCTAAATTAACAAAAATACCCAGAATACAACATCATTTGCAAAAATTTTCTATGCATTATAATAAGCTGAATATAAACTATATCCAGCTTATTTTTACCCTGTCTCAATACGCTATAAGTAACTTTCTTATAAAATAAACTGTGTTAATTATTTATATAATGATAGTGAAATGGTCAGATTTCATACTACTAATTCAAAACACTATCTTAGAACTCAGCTTAAACATCTTCGCGATATTCCACTTTGAAAAACATTGAATACAATACTGGAACTACTATCAATGTCAAAATAGAAGCAAAGGCCAATCCTGACATAATGATAATAGACATATTCACAAAGAAAACATCCGAGAGAAGTGGGATCATTCCTAAAATAGTGGTTGCAGCAGCCATCATAACAGGTCTCATACGACTCACCGCTGAATCTAGAATGGCTTTAAATGATTCAATGCCTGATTCAATCTGTTGATCAATTTCTTCAATCAAAACAATCGCATTTTTAATTAATAACCCAATCAGACTTAATGCTCCCAACAGTCCCATAAAATCAAATGCACCATTAAGAGATAAAAGCCCAGCGGTAATACCAATAACTGCCAACGGAACTGTTAACCAAATAATTGCAGGCTGTCTGACTTTACCAAACAAGAGTATTGTCGTTAATATCATTAATAAAAATCCACCAGGTAGAGCAGAGGCTAATGAATTAGATGCATTCGTTGAGTCTTCGTATTCCCCTCCCCAGGCCAATTGATAACCTGGAGGTAACTCCATGGCTTCTATCTGAGGACGTAAACGTTCAAATAATGCAGTTGAATCTACACCAGTTTCAGGATTACACGAAGCAATAATCGTTGCTCTTCGATCCCGCCCTCTAATCACCGTATTCTCCCATATGGTTTCAAAGCGTTTAACCACTTGAGCAATGGGGATTGATTTTTGCAACACAGGACTCCAAACCTGAATATCTTGAATATTACTAATATCTTCACGTTCATCATCAGTTGCTCTGCTTAAAATAGGCAACAAACGAATACCATCTCGATAAAGACCAACCTGAGTACCATCAAAGGCATATTTCAAAGCTTTTGATAAGTCTTCATAGTTTATTCCTAACTGACGCCCTACTTGCTCATTAAATATAGGTTTTACCAATTTAACAGGCTGACGCCAATCATCACGAATTTCTTTTGTGCCTGCATTACTACGAAAAATTTCCTTAACTTGTTCAGATAAATGCCTTAAGACTGAGCCATCAGGTCCACTAATACGAGCTTCAATTTTACTATCTCGCCCAGGGCCAATTCGTAATGGTTTAATAATGGGTTCAATATTAGGAAAGCTCTTCATATAAGTATCGGTTTTATCCCAAATCTCAGAAATTTGTTCCCGTGTTTCAGTTTGAACTATAATTTGCGCATAGGCAGGACTGCGTTCTTTTGGCTCATAAACCAATGAAAAACGTTGATCACCACCACCAATAAGCTCTGTTGTTTTAGTGACTCCAGGTAAGCTACGAATATACTCACTGATTTTCAGAGTGTCATCACGTGTTTTATCAATATCAGTTCCCTCAATTTCCCAAACTTCAACGAAGAACATTGGTGTATTCGAATCAGGGAAAAAACCACCTCTAACAAAACCAAAACCGTAAACAGCAATTGCAAACAAGCCAATAATAATCCCCATAGTAAGACCACGAAAACGAAGTGCTTTTTTTAAGATGCCTCGATAGAACATAAATATAAAACCAGAATAGGCTTCCTGTGGTGCTTTATCTGAACCTGTATTATTTTTTGGCTTAATGAAAAGTGCACAGAATAATGGCGTAGTACTCACAGCCGTCACCCAACTGAGTAGAAGAGAAATCAAGATCACATAAAACAGAGTACGGCTGAATTCACCTGTCGAATCTTGTGATAGACCAATAGCAGAAAAGGCCAGGATTCCAATAATGGTTCCACCCAACAGAGCCACAGAATTTTTCCCTACCACATCTTTGGCGGCTTTTGCCGCATTCATTCCCGATTGAATTCTAACCATCATGCCTTCTGCTATCACAATGGCATTATCTACCAACATCCCCAGAGCAATAATCAAAGCACCAAGAGAGATTCTTTGTAAATCAATACCATACATCTCCATAACCAGTACAGTACCAGCAACAGTAATAAGCAAAACTGCACCAATAATTAGGCCCGCCGTCACTCCCATAAACAATAACAGTACAATAATAACAATAACAATGGCCGCAGCCACGTTGATCATGAAGCCAGAAACTGAATTTTCAACTTCACGAGGTTGATTATAAATCACATCCAACTTCATACCTATTGGAATTAATGATGAAATTTCATGCATTCTTTTAGCAATGTTTTCACCAACAGCAACCACATTTTCACCAGATTGCATTGATATACCAAGAGTTAATGCAGGTTTACCTTCATAGTAAATTAATAAATCAGGTACTTCTTTATACTCACGACGAATTTGAGCAATATCTTTTAGATAAATCAGGGTTCGGTCTGATGAGCTTATTAAAACATCTCCAATCAGACTCACTGATTTAAATTCACCAGTCGGTTGAATTCTCAGATATTCATCACCAACAAGTACTTTACCTGCATCAGTTACTACATTTTGCGATTGCAAGATCTGCCCTATTTTCTCTAATGATAAGCCTAATTCACCTAAGCGTTGTCGGGATATATCCAGATAGACCACTTCACTCTGAGCACCGCCTATAACAATTTTTCTTACCCCATCAACCAGAACTAATTCTTTTTTGAGAAAATCAGCAGCATCTTTTAAATCACGATAGCTATAACCATCACCTGACAAAGCTAGATACACACCATAAACATCAGCAAAGCTATCAACAATAACTGGATTCTGGGCTCCTGGTGGTAACTTATACAGCATATCTTCTATTTTGCGTCGTACTTCATCATAGATATTTGGAAAATCTTCAGCATTGTATTTATCTTGAAAAGTCACAGTAATATCTGACATACCTGGTCGTGATATGGACATTTTAATCCACTTGACCTGTGGCATTAGCTGAACCGCTTCCTCAATATGATAAGTTACTTCATCGTAAACTTGTTGAGCAGTAGCACCAGGATATTGAGTAATAATTTTGACATCTTTAATAGTAAACTCAGGATCTTCAAGCTTACCCATTTTCATAAATCCACTATAGCCACCTGCAAGAAAAACAATTACCAACAGCCAGGAAACAACAGGATTTTTTACCGAATATTCTCCGATATTCATAATAGCTTATCCCTTCTCTGGTGTTTGTTGTGAAGATGGCTCCATAACAGGTCGCTCGTGTTTTATATTATCCTTTGCCTGCTCCAACTCTTTCATGAGAGTAACTTTAAGACCTTTATATAAAAAAGGAACTCCCGCAGTCACAATTCGTTGTCCAACAGAGAGACCATCTGTTACTTGAATGTTATTCCCCCTCATTGTGCCCACTTTCACTGACACAGGTTCAACTTGCATATTTTTTTCATTAACAACCCATACCGTTCCTTGTAGATCAACATCAGCAACCACCGCACTCACCGGTAGGTAAAAATCATTTTCACTATCAATAACCTCACTTAAATCGACCTTAACCATAGCTGTCATCCCAGGCAAAATAATCACACCTTGGGGCTTTGGCATTGTATAGGTGATAGAGAAAGTTTGTGTACTTGAATCCGCTTTAGTCGACATTTCTTTGAATTTTAGAGAATATTCCTTGCCTTTTTGAGAATTAAACATGGCAACAACTGGAATTTGATGTTTCATTCTTGATTCTTCAACAGTATCAACATCCTCCATTTTTTTAATACGTAAGATTAAATTTTCTGGAAGATCAAATTTTACTTCAAGAATTTCATTATCATTTAATGTAATTATTTCCTGTTTAGCCTGAACTTCTTCGAAGTTTTGGATGTAGCGTCTGGCCACTGTGCCATCAAAAGGGGCTTTCAATCCCGTATAAGCAAGCTGTTGTTTGGCAAGGTTTAAGTCAGCTTTAGCACTGAGGAAATTAGACTCCAGCTTGTCATAATCCATCTTAGAAATATTACCATCTTTAATCAGGTTTTTACCTCGATTAAAATCATTCGACGTACGGGCAAATAAAGCAGATTTATCATTTACTGTAATTTGAAAATCAGTTGAATCCAATCTTGCAATTACATCACCTTCAGCGACTAAGTCCCCCTCTTTAACCAATAATTCATTGACCTTACCTGAAACACGAAAAGCCAGTTCTGCTTTTCTATTAGCATCAATTCGTCCTGGAAAGTTTCTAATACCTCCAGCATCCGGTGCTTTAACGACAATTGTCTTCACTGGTCTTATTTCTTCGACCTTTTCTACTTCCTGCTTTTTACTACAGCCTGAGGTGAATAAAAATATTGCTAAGGCAATTATCAATACACAAAATGAGTTAAAGCTTTTCATAATTATTCCATTAGTTTAATTGTGAAGGGTCAGTAGAAGTTATTGTAAAGTCAATTGATATACAAATATAGAAAAATATTGATAAAAATCAAAGATAATATATTATCTTCACTTAGTAATTTTAAGTTCACTCATTGAATATAGCAGCATGAAAAAGAGTTCACATAATGGAATTTATCGATAATACCCTGGCACTACAATCATTTTTTACTGTCACTTTAGCAATTATTGTTTTGTTTATTGGTAAAGGACTGAATCTGCATTTTGCCATTTTACGTGATTTCAATATTCCCGAACCTGTCGTCGGTGGCCTATTATTTTCTATCTTGTTTGCAATTGTCCATTTTACTATCGGTATTTCAATTGAATTCGATTTGAAAGCCAGAGATATTATGCTGGTCTATTTTTTTACCACGATTGGACTCAATTCAAATATCATGGATCTAGTTAAAGGTGGCAAACCTCTCATTATTCTTTTGGCAGCCACTATTTTTTATATGGTGATACAAAATATTGTAGGTATTTCTGTAGCCACCATATTTGGTCTGGAACCCATTGTAGGCATGTTAGGCGGCACGGTTTCACTTATTGGCGGGCATGGAACAGCAATTGCCTGGGCTCCCACTTTTGTAGAAAAATTTGGCATTCATAATGCTATGGAAATAGGAATTGCCTGTGCCACATTCGGACTAATTTTAGCCAGTTTAATGGGTGGACCTATTGCTAGCTTCCTGATAAAAAAACATAACCTAAAACCAGAACAAGTTGATGAGCAAGATGTGGGGATTTCATATGATAAGAAAAACACTCAAATTGATTATTTTTCATTTCTACATGCCATCTTAAGCATTCACTTTAGCATTATTATTGGCTTTTTTCTGAATGAAGCCCTTGAAGATGTTGGTTTGAAACTCCCACTCTTTGTCACCTGTTTATTTGCCGGTATTATCATTAGTAGTTTCATTACCCCTAAACTATCCAAAAAATTCAGCTGGTTGGATTGGCATACAAGAAAAACAGCCATGGCATTAATTGCTGATATTTCACTGGGCATATTTCTATCCATGTCACTAATGAGTATGCAATTATGGGTTATCGTTGATCTTGCAGGCCCTATTTTAGCCATTATTACTGCCCAATTTGTTGTTGCAGCATCAATCACTTTATTTATTATTTTCAAAATCATGGGAAAAACCTATGATGCAGCCGTTATTTGTTCAGGTTTTGGCGGTATTTCACTGGGTTCAACAGCAACGGCTATGGCTAACATGACAGCAGTCACTCAGCGCTATGGTGCTTCTCATCTGGCATTTGTCATTGTACCGCTGGTCTGTGCATTTTTTGTCGATCTCGTTAATGTTGTTCTAATACAAACGTTATTAGGCTATTTTAGTTAAAATCAGGTATTCTATGAGAATATCTTCTAAGAAGCAGGTTAAAGCTATTAGTTTTAATTAAGATCATTCGTTAATTATTTGAATTTTGGATAAATCAGTAAATCACAAATTTCTTATAGTAATAAAATCTATCCTTCATCCCTTGATTAGAGAGCATTCATCAACCATCTTTAAAGTAAACAAAAAGAAAAATAAGTATGAGGTTGTAGAAAAATGCCTAATTTAATCGATGTAAAATCAACAAAGAAGGAAGACAAAAACTACTGTATTGATTTCCATGGCGCAACTTTTATCAATAGAGTTGGCCAGGAGGTTGCTATAACAGAAGAAATGGTTGAAGAAGCTTGTCAACAATATTTAGATGATAGCGCCATGACACCCTATTTGTTACATTCTGCTTAAACACTCACTGCATATAGCGTTTCTGACTTGATTTAAGATTTCAGGTTGCTTGAGTAAATCTCAATCTATTACAATAGAACACTTCATTCAAGTCAGGAAGTTATTACGTGTCAAACAAACAGAACTCACCATCAGCTTCTCCTTCTCACCTTAGTATCATCCGTCCTGATGACTGGCATTTACATGTTCGAGATAATGAAGGGCTTAAAGCTGTCGTCCCTTTTACTGCAAAGCAATGTGGTCGTGCGATTATTATGCCCAATCTGACGCCACCAGTAACAACAACAGATCAAGCCAGAGTTTATCAACAAGCCATTCTGGATGCCGCTGGCAAACAATCTTCATTTCAGCCATTAATGACTTTGTATCTGACGGATAGTACTCCAGCTCAGGAAATTCAAACAGCAATGGAAAGTGGGATTATTTCTGCCGTTAAACTATATCCTGCTGGAGCAACAACTAATTCTGATGCCGGTGTCACTGATATCCGTAAATGTTATCAAACATTAGAAATGATGCAGAAACTGGGCTTACCATTGCTTGTTCATGGAGAAGTCACCAGTCACGACATTGATATTTTCGATCGTGAAAAACAATTCATCGATCAACGACTTGAATCTCTGATTAAAGATTTTCCAGAATTAAAAGTGGTCTTTGAACACATTACCACAGCAGATGCCGCTAACTTTGTCATTGAAAGTTCACCGAATATAGCAGCTACAATTACAGCTCATCATTTATTGATGAATCGTAACGATATGTTGGTTGGTGGAATTAAGCCCCACCATTATTGTTTGCCCGTTCTGAAGCGCGAAACTCATCGCAAGGCACTGGTTAAAGCAGCTATATCTGGTAATAATAAATTCTTTATGGGTACTGATAGTGCCCCTCATAGTAAACATAATAAAGAAACAGCCTGTGGTTGTGCAGGTATGTTTACTGCTTTTGCAGCAATAGAACTCTATGCTGAAGCATTTGATGAAGCGGGCGCACTCGACAAATTAGAACAATTTTCCAGTTTAAATGGTCCTTTATTTTACGGTCTTGATGCAAATAGTGATAAAATCACCCTCCGGCGTGAAGAATGGACAGTTCCTGACTCCTACCAGTTTGGTGATGACGTTGTTATCCCGTTAAGAGCAGGCCAAACAATCAATTGGAAATTGGTTTCAGAAAGTTAACTATTTTAGCTTTCAATAGCTAATACTTAGATTACACATTTTATACAACTAAAGATAAACATGGCAAAAACCAAGAAAAAAATCAAAGAAGACATACCCGCAACAGGAATTGCAGCAAGGTTCAGAGGTTTTTTACCCGTTGTTATCGATGTTGAGACAGCTGGCTTCAACCATAAGACAGATGCCCTGCTTGAAGTGGCTGCCACTTTACTGCGCATGGATGAACAAGGCGATCTGATTTGCTGTGAAACCTATGCTTACAATGTTGAACCATTTAAGGGAGCTAACCTGGATCCTGCAGCACTTAAATTCACTGGCATTAATCCATTTAACCCATTTCGAATGAATAAGCCTGAAGACTTTGTCCTAAAAGAAATCTTTCGCCCCATTCGTAGCGAATTAAAAGAAACTGGCTGCACTCGTGCTATTTTAGTGGGGCATAACCCCACATTCGATCTTAATTTTCTTAATGCAGCAATTGACCGTAATCAAATAAAGCGAAATCCCTTCCATAAGTTCAGTACCTTTGACACTGCAACTCTGGGAGGACTGGCTTATGGGCAAACAGTTTTATCTCGTGCTGCTCAGGCATCAGGTATGGAATGGGATGATGAATGTGCACATTCTGCTAAATATGATACAGAACAAACTGCTGAATTATTTTGTCGAATAATCAATCGTTGGCATAAACTTGAACGCCTGGAAAAGTCTCTGGCAGATGAACAACTCTAACTTTAAGCAATAGGCAACAACCTAAACAGGAATATTTTAAATGCTGGCAAAATTTTTTGCCCAACTCTTTAATCACAAGAAAACTCCAGCCATTCTTGGTTTATTGCTTGTCGGCTCACTGCTATATGTTGACATGACCGATAACCGTGCTGTAAACATATTACTCAATCGTTTTGAATGGCTAGTTTATGATTATCGAATGCAATTGACCCATTATTCCGTTGCTCCTGCACATAAAAAAATTGTCATTATCAATATTGATGATAAATCACTTCAGAAACAGGGCCGTTGGCCATGGTCACGCGAAACACTTGCAGACCTGACACAAAAAATAATTGATCTTGGAGTTAATGTCGTTGCTTTTGACATTCAATTTTCAGAAAAAGAAAGCATTCGCTCCCCTTATCTTAATCAACGAATTAAGCAGCTTAAACAAGAAGGAAAAGATGAGCTGGCTAAAGAATTACTTAGTATCATCTCCAGTAATTATGGAGATAAAAAGCTAGCACAAATTTTTTCTGAAAATGATGTAGTCCTTGGTTTCACATTTCACTCCAACCCCAATAGCTTCACTTCAGGGACATTACCAGAAGCAACCCATTTTCTACCAGAGGATACTCGTTTTTATCAGCACATGGAAAAAATGCTGGGCTATTCTGTTCCCATTGATATTCTAAATCAGCAAGAACAAGATCATGAACAACAAACCTTCAATGGCTTTATTAATGCCTCTACTGACGCAGACGGGACAATTCGTAAAAGCAAATTATTTCTTAATTATCAAGATAAACTCTATGCTTCTTTATCACTTGAAAGTGTACGTTTAAATTTACTTGCCGATCAGTTATTTGTTAAAACATATAACGAGGAATTAGCTTATTTTTCTTTTGCTAAAGGTGAAGAAAATTTTATTCCCGTTCAACGTGATGGTAGTATTTTAATTCCATATCGTGGCACTTATGGCAGTTTCGAATATATTTCTGCTATTGATATTCTTGAAGGCAAAGTAAGCAATCCAGGAACCTGGGAAATTGCCCTTATTGGTTCTGCAGCCCCTTCATTATTTGACAGCCATTCCACGCCTGTACAACAACATTTCCCTGGGATTGAAATACAGGCTAACATTATTGCTGGTTTATTAGATAATCATTTTCCGGTCAAACCCGAATGGAACTACTTATACAATGACTTATTTAT
Source organism: Gammaproteobacteria bacterium (assembly GCA_026196615.1). Taxonomy (GTDB): domain Bacteria; phylum Pseudomonadota; class Gammaproteobacteria; order GRL18; family GRL18; genus GRL18. Next base: position 25,328 of record JAPHSW010000049.1, read on the forward strand.
TTTTCTTGTAGGAGGCTTACTGGCCCTCATTTTTCCGCACCTTTCTCCATCTAAACAATTAACAATATCTCTGTTATTTATAGCCTCTATCATTAGTCTGGATTTTTATTTTTGGAAAACTCATTATTATGCATTAGACTCAGTATTACCCCTTTTAACATTGATTGTTTTAACTCTTTTCAATGTCAGTTATGGTTTTCTCAAAGAATTCAATAAACGTCGTTCAATGCAACAAATGTTTGGTCAATATATCCCACCACAACTGGTTGAACAGATGAGTAAGACCAATGAAAGTTTTGGTTTTGATGGAGAACGTCGAGTGATGACAGTACTATTTGCTGATATTCGAAACTTCACCAGCCTATCTGAATCGTTATCTGCCAATGAGCTAAAAAATATGCTCAATGCTTATTTCACTCCAATGACTGAAATTATTTTCAATGGTCATGGCACAATCGATAAATATGTGGGAGATATGATTATGGCTTTTTGGGGAGCCCCATTACATGATAAAGAACATGCTCTTAATGCCACTACAGCGGCTTTAAAAATGCTTGAAACCACAGAACAATTAAAGCCAGAATTTAAAAAAATGGGATTTCCTGAAGTTTCTATTGGAGTGGGTTTAAATACAGGAGAAATGAACGTTGGAAACATGGGGTCAAGTTATCGCAAAGCTTATACTGTATTAGGCGATCATGTCAATCTCGGTTCACGTCTGGAAGGTTTAACAAAAAACTATGGTGTCAAACTCATTATCTCAGAATATACCTATCAACAAATAAAAGATATTTATGCTGCCCGTATGTTGGATAAAGTCCGCGTTAAAGGAAGAGCCGAAGCACTTTCAATTTATGAGCCCATCGCAACCTATCACTCTCTTAGTGATGAAGAAACCATCTGGCAAAATGCTTATCAACAAGCAATTGAAAGATACTATCTCATGCATTGGGGCCTGGCACTAAAAAACTTTGAATCATTACTTGAAAAAAGACCTGATGATAAAACTGTTCAGATCTATATCGAACGCTGTCAAGATTATTTAATTGAAGCACCTGAGGAAAATTGGGATGGGATTTACACCCACCTTAGTAAATAATTTTCATTATGCTATTCTTTCACAAAATTATAAACCTCAATTATATTAAACAATTATTAATAATTATTATAAGTTTTTTTCTTTGTTTAATTTTTTATACCAACATACATGCGAAGACACCATCAACACAGCTTAAAGTAGAAATTATTATCACAGGTATCGATGGCGAATTAAAAAAAAATGCTTTAGATTATATTGAACTAAAAAAAAGCTTAAATGATCCTCATTTTTCTGAGGTCTGGCTAAAAAAATTACACAAAAAAGCTGATAAGAATATTTCTGATGCTCTACAACCGTTTGGTTATTATCAAGTTAAGGTTAATAGTAAGCTTGAAAAAAAATCAACAAACAACTGGCAGGCAACCTATTCAGTGACCCCTGGTGCACTCGTAAGAATAATTGATCCTGAGATAATTATTGAAGGCCCTGGTAAAAATGATCCCAATGTTATATCTCTCATTGCAAATTTCCCCATCAAGCATGGAGATTCATTGCACCATAACAATTATGATACAGCAAAAGAAAAGCTCATTTCTGACATTGGTCGATTGGGATATACACAAATAAAAACACAACAAAGCAAAGTCATCGTCAATCCCCAAAAAAATACCGCTAAACTAAACATCAATCTATTAAGTGGTGAAAAATATTCTCTTGGTCACTTCTATTTCCATCAAGATTTTCTTCATGAGGAATTTATTCGCTCTTATATAAAAGATATTAAAAAAGGTGAACCACTATCACAGGAAAATTTATTGGAGCTACAAAATGCTCTACTCAATTCAGCATACTTTTCCTCGGTTAATATCAAACCTGATTTTAGTCGAGAAGAGAATAATCAAGTCCCTATTGATATCACATTAAAGCCTGCAAAGAGACATAAATTTTCATTAGGTGCAGGTTATGATACAGAAATTGAAGCCAATGTGAGTTTTCGTTGGCAACATAGGCGCTTAAATAAATACGGTCATAATAGTGATGTAATGACTAAACTCTCTTCTAAAAAAAGTGTTTTACAAGGTGCTTACTGGATTCCTGTTGGTGATCCGAGTAAGGACAAAATTGGTATCATTTCAAAATTTGAAACAGAAGATACTGATAATACTGATCGAGATACTTTTGATCTGGAAACAGGTTACTGGTTCAACTGGAAAAACTGGAGTACAAGCTTATTTACAGAATATAAGTATGAAGAGTTTACCAGCGGTGATGAACCAGAAATCAATACAGAATTATTAAGTTTAGGCGCTAGAATTGAACAAACTCATTTTGAAAAAGCACTTTTTCCTAGAAAGGGCTGGGCACTTTTTGCTGAAATTCGAGGTGCAAATGCTGGCCTTCTATCTGATATTGACTACACTCGTTTGTATCTAAAGTCACGTCTATTACTGCCAATAATAGATAATGGTCGACTCATATTGCGTACTGAATTTGGTTTTGCTGAAACCAGTGACTTTGATCAATATCCTTCTTCACTGAGATTTTATGCCGGTGGAGATCAAAGTGTAAGAGGTTATAAATGGAAAGCACTTGGTCCCAAGGATAAAGAAGATAACGTTATTGGTGGACGCAACGTACTGACAGGTAGTATTGAATACAATCATCAGGTCTCAGAAAAATGGGTCATTGCAGGTTTCTTAGACGCGGGGAATGCTTATAATGATGAGTTAGATAAAGTATATTCTGGCGCTGGTTTTGGTGCACGCTGGATTGCTCCTTTTGGTTTGGTCAGAACTGATTTGGGATTCCCCTTACAATCAGATGATGACATTAGTGATGATAATGTTGTTTTATATTTTGGTTTTGAAGTCACCTTATGATTCCTTCTTTTTTTAAAAAAATCATACTCCTAATTTTAAGTTTATTTTTACTAATTCAAGTCACCGTTTTTTTATTAATTGGAACAGATAGAGGTTTCCGTTTTATGTTGGATATGCTACAGGACATAAGTTCTAATAGCATTCAATTTACAAAGGTATCCGGGAACCTAATAGACTCATTTATAATCACAGATCTCCAATATCATGATGATGCCTTGGCACTTAGTAGTCATAATTTTCTTTTTAATTGGGAGCCCAAAGACATATTTAGTGGGAAAATAACAATTAATCAAATTGATGCTTCAGGCCTTAATATCACCCAATTAACACCTGACATTAAAAATGACAAAAATTCACAAAGCTCTTCCCCTCTCTCACAACTACCTGAAATTAAATTGCCCTTTGAAGTCTTTTTAAAACAAATTAAGCTTTCTGATATAAACTATTCTTTAGCACCCAACACTCAGCCTCAACATATAGAAAGTATTTATCTCAAAGCTGACTTTATTAATTCTCGACTGAGTATCCATCAACTCTCCATTTCAGCACCTTTACCACTTGAACCAGATTCTTCTGTTGAAAACTTAAGTTTAGAGAATCAAAATTTTGAAGACATTGCACAAGTTCAGATTCAAGGACATGCTGATCTACTTAATGATTATCCTCTTACTTTACAATCGAATATTACACTTGATTTAGCAAACCTCATGGCTTCACTTCATCAGCCAAAAACTCCCCACAATGAATCAAAATTATTCCTCAAAGGTGAAGTTGCTGGCAGTCTTTCTCAATTAGACATCACCCAAAAAATTACTGGTTTCCTTGAAGTTTCAATGTTGACACAAATCAATCATTTACTCGGAGACATGAAATGGAATACTGAACTTCACATTTTAAAACTTCCTGTAAAGCTTCTAACTGCACAAAATCAATCTGACTTTAGCAAAGCAATACTTACAGCTCAGCTCACCGCTTCTGGTGATTTAAATCAAGCCACAACTGAAATTCAAGCACACCTTCTTGAAATGAGTCCCATAGACTCGCTACAAGTCAATACAACACTTAATTGGCAAGATGCAATTAAATGGCAGGCAAACATACAGACAAAAAAAATTAATCCAGGTATTGTCCATCAAGATTGGTCCGGCTCACTGGATCTGGACTTACGCTCTGATGGACAGTTATCTGAAGATCAACTCAGTATCAATATTTATTTAGACAGACTCAATGGCCATTTAAGAGAAAAAACCGTGGATGGCGGGGGTGCATTCCATATTAATAATAACACTGTGAGTATTGATCAGCTATTTCTCTCCAGTGGTGATGCTAAATTCAATGCAAATGGAAAGCTTGACAATTTTGGAGAAAAAGTCAATTTAAACTGGTTTTTAGATATCAAACAATTATCTGATCTACTCCCAGATGCACAAGGCAGCGTCATTGGACAAGGCAATATTGATGGGGTACTTAATCATAATAAAGGACAATACCCTATTGCTAATGCTCAACTTAAATTGGCCAATATTGATTACCAATTAAATCATTTGAATCATGCGGACATACAAGTCAGCCTCAATATAGATCCAACACAACCATCAAATATAGAATTAAGTGCCAAATCTCTCGTCATTGATTCACAAGAAATAAAACACTTGGAGTTAGATTTAAAAGGTCCCCTGAAAAAACACCAACTTAAAATAATGGCACAACATGATTTCGCAAACTTAGCTCTGGGAGCTAATGGCCAATTTGATATTGAATCTCTTAATTGGACGGGACAAATTAAGCAATTTGATTTTGATGGTCCAGAATTGGGCCAGTGGCAACAACAAACTCCAGCTGAGTTTATCGCAGGAAAAGATAAAATATCTTTATCACCTCTTTGTCTAGTTGATATTTCTCCAGACAAGAACTCTCAGGACATTTCAAAAAAAACAGCCGCTACATTATGCACACAACTGGATTGGGCCATAATTGAAAAGAACTTTGAGAAACAAAGTAAAACACAAGCAAAAGGTCAGGCCAGTATCCAATTAAAGCAACTCTCTTTTGAACGAATAAAAGCTCACATTCCTGAAGAAATTACAAACTTAACAGGTAAGATGAATATTAAAGCGTATGTTGATTTAGGCCCACAATTACTCGCCAATATAAAAGCTGATATTGAGCCCGGAGAACTTTCTTTTCAATCATTAAGCCAACAGACCATTAAACTCCCTCACCGCAATGGTTTATTAACAGCAAACTACAATAAACAACAACTTGATGCTCAATGGAATATTGAAGTGGGCCCACATAGTATTGATGGCCAGATAAAGATTCCAAGAAAAGACATTGAAATAAATCCCACTATAGCTCCGATAAAGGGTAATATCGATATTGACATTAAAGACTTAAACCTTTTGACTCTCATCGTGCCACAAGTCAGTGATGCCAGTGGTTATTTATTAGCTAAATTGACACTCGATGGTCAGTTAAATTCACCACGCCTGTCAGGTCATGCAAATTTTGTTGCCGATGACCTGAGTCTTCACGATGCAGGTATTCGGATTACTAAAACCAATATTAGCCTTCAGGATAAACAGAATGGACAAGCACTTATGCTGCTTGGAAAACTACATTCAGGAGATGGTCAACTTGATCTTAATGGTTTAATCACACTCGATGCCGATCAAGGATGGCCGATTAGTCTTGAACTCAAAGGTGAAAATTTCCTGGCTATGAACACACCTGATATTTATGCAGTGATATCACCCGATATTCAATTTCACCAAGAAAAAAGCTTGATGCACTTAAAAGGTAATATTCTACTTCCTGAGGCCACATTCTCCCCTTCAACCATACCAGAAGGTAGTGTCAGTGTTTCCTCAGATGTCGAAGTATTAGGAACCGAAAAAGTCCCTCCAGCAAATATTGATCTTAATATTAACCTTGCTCTTGGCAGTCCGGATCAAAGCAAGAAGGTCAAACTGGATGCCTTTGGACTCAAAACTAACCTGTCCGGAAATTTAACCATCAATCAACGCCCTCAACAGCTCATGACAGCTCATGGAGAACTGAATTTAAAGGATGGAACCTATCGAGCCTATGGCCAGGATCTGACTATTGACAAAGGCAGTATTTTTTATGCTGGGGGTTATATAGATAACCCTGGTATAAAGTTAACAGCATCACGATACATTAGCGATACCACCGTAGGCATTAAAGTATCTGGTTCAGCAAGAAAACCTAAAGTAAACACATTTTCTGATGATCCAAACCTGGCGACTAAAGATATTATTGCAATGATGCTGACGGGGCAAAAAGTCAATAACATGGAAAATGCCAAAATATATGCTGGAACCGAAATTAGTGAGGGCTTGAGCGTTGGAGTTAATGCAGGAATGGGTGATGAAGGCAGTGAGTTTGTCACTCGATATAAGCTCACGGATAAAATTCAACTTGAAGGAACCAGTAGTGCAACAAAAAGTGGCGGCAGTGTCATTTATACTTTTGAAGTAGAATAAATTAAAAAATGTGTAATTATTACTCAAAAAACCATATTTCGACCTTTTTAAGCCCTTTTTTATGAATTAGTTTTAATTTTATTAATTTTTTTTCAAATATCTTTGGATTTTTTCAAAAAATAGGTTATAGTCAGCCTGTCCGCATTGGCTCTAGCTGGCTTTCTTAGATTTTTAAAACCTTTTATTACATCTCTGAATTCTCAACGCGTCACAAGCACAATGTAATGTTTATAATTTAGTTAGTTTTAGGATTTAAAAAATGAGTACTGGTACAGTAAAATGGTTTAACGAATCTAAGGGTTTTGGCTTTATTAAACCAGATGATGGCGGTGATGATGTTTTTGTTCACTTTCGTGCAATCGTTGGTGAAGGCTTCAAGACACTTGCAGAAGGTCAAAACGTAAACTTTGAAATTGAGCAGAGCCCTAAAGGCCCTCAAGCGGTTCAAGTTCAACCGCAGTAAGCTCTTTCAAACTTACGTTTGTAAACTGCTCTAGACTATCTCTCGTTTTTTAAACTATTTCTTGTTTTATAGAGATAATAGAGCAAAAACCTGAATAACTTGTTGTTCGGGTTTTTTTATGCCTGGAATTTAACCTTAAATGTACTAATAAAAATAAGTACCAGTAATCCAGAGCTATCTCAAAAGTAATTTTCCTTCAATGGGCACGTATTTACTGGCCGAGTTTATCAATGAAGTCGCCGTAAGTGCAGGCACACCGTAAACTTCAGTTTCTACTTGATGTTTTTTATAGGCTCGTTCCAATAACATATCAAAATCACCATCACCTGAGGCCAAAACTATGACATCAGATTTTGCGGCGCACTCCATCACATCCAAGGTAATCCCCACATCCCAATCCCCTTTTGCCGAACCATCGCTTCGTTGAATAAAAGGTTTTAATTTCACTTCAAAGCCAATGGCCCGTAAAATATTTTGAAACTGAATTTGTTTTTCATTACTTCGGTGAATTGCATAAGCATTGGCAGTGACAACTTCACGTCCCTGAGTTGCCGCAGCCCAAAAAGCATTGTAGTCAAAATTGCATTGATAATGATCTCTGGTTGTATAATAGATATTCTGTACATCAACAAAGAGTGAAACTTTTTTCACCTTATCTTCCTTATAAGAACTTTCTGATAAGAGCCTTCAAACAACTCATAGAGCATGAATCATTCTTCTTCATCAGAATCTTTGTCATGTTTGTGTTGTTCCGTATGTTTTAAAATGGAATATTTTTCCAAATTAAGTTGAATCTGATAATTAATCGTATTTTTCGGATATTTTCCCAGCTCATCAATCACTCCTGCTTCCATTCCCATTAGAAGGCTTAAAGCATCATCCACATGTTCAATGCTGTGGATAATAAACTGTTTATTTTTCACCGCTTGTAGTACTTCATCTTTAAGCATCAGATTAACAACATTACTTTTAGGAATGAGGACTCCCTGTTTGCCCGTTAATCCCCTTCTATTACAAATATCAAAGAAGCCTTCAACTTTTTCATTCACTCCTCCAATAGCCTGCACTTCTCCTAATTGATTAACAGAGCCAGTTAGTGCCATGGACTGCTTCACTGGAATTTCTGAAACCGCCGAAAGTAAAGCACATAATTCAGCTACCGAAGCACTATCACCATCCACTTCACCATAAGATTGTTCAAAAGTCAGATTAGCATCCAGTGAGAGTAATTTTGTTTTAGCATAATGGTGGCCAAGATAGGACGATAGAATCATTACACCTTTACTATGAATATCTCCACCAAGATCCACTTCACGCTCAATATCAACAATGTGACCATCGCCAATCCTAACCGTTGCCGTTATCCTGGAAGGTTGACCAAAAGCAAATTCACCGATTTGAAGTACGGAAAGAGCATTCACCTGACCTATTTTTTGGTTATCAGTATCAATTAACACCGTTCCTCGAATAATTTCTTCATATAGACTATCCCGATATTGATCCATACGATGAATTCTAGCTTCAATTGCAGAATTCACATCATCAAGATTAATCGTATTGGTCATTGTTTTGTTACTTGATGTAGAATCACTATGCTTGAGTTGACGTTGACGATAATAATACTCTGCTTCCAGTATGAGATCTCTTAGATCCCCCATATGAAGTGAAATTTTTTCACCATGATCAACTAGTCTTGAGCTTTGTTCAATAATGCGTTCAACCGCAGTACGTTCAATGGGGGACACCTTTTCTTGACGCTGTAAGTTAGCGATAAGACGAGCATATTTATGGGTCATATTCTCAGAACGTGACATTTCTTCCGAGAAATCGACATTCACTTTGAAGAGTTTATTAAATTCAGAATCATTTTGTTTAAGAAGATGATAGATATGTCGATCACCAATTAAAACAATTTTTATCCTTAATGGAATAGGATCGGGTTCAAGAGTGAGATTTCTGGAAAAACTATGCAGCTCATCTAAGGGCTCTATGGTGATGGATGAAGATTTGAGAGCTCTTTTCAAACCTTCCCAGGCATAAGGATTAACTAGAATTTTTTCTGCATCTAATAATAAATAGCCATCATTTGCCTTATGTAATGAGCCTGGCTTAATTAAGGTAAACGCCGTAAGAAGATTACCTAATCCAATCGCATTGTCTGTTTTGTTCTGATCTTCTTCTCTTGTATTGTAATAAGCCAAATGCTCTATACGACCAATTAAATTTGAATACGTAGGATTGTCCTCAAAGATAATCGGCATGTCATCTGACTCTGAATTATCCACTAGAACATTCACCAGATATCGATGAAAACTGGCAGTCTTACTAATATGTTTACGCTTTTGACCAGTTTCTTTAGAATGTACATCTTGCTCATAGAATTCATCTAAATGATTGATAATATCTTCTTTTACTTCAGTAAGATAATTAATAACCGGATCAAAACCATTATAATCCTTGAAGAGCTCTTCCATTGCAGAATCAACCAGCTGAGTCACAATGTCTTTGTCCAGTTTATCGAGTTCCTCTTTACCTTCCTGTTCCCAAACAGGTACTTTCGCTAAAGTTTCCTGAAGCATAAGCTGATATTTATCAATGCGTTCATTAAAATCTTTTTGCACATCTTCATCAAGTTGCTTAAAACTATCCAGGTTACTGATTTTTCCATCAACGATAGCTGAAAGAGTATATCCACTGGGTGTGCGGATCACAGCAACTTGCTCTTCTTTAGCACTATCAATGAGTTCATTAAGAGCTTTATCACCCCGATCATTGATTTCAGTTTCAATTTCCTGAATCTGAGCAGTATATTCATCACTTTGAAAAGCAACCGTAATCAGGGTTGAAATTAGCTTAACCATTTTTTCCATGGTTTCACTTAAGGGTTTTGCAGTGCCTGCTGGTAAGCGTAAAAAACGAGGATGTTGAGGATATTCAAAATTATTAACATAGCACCAGTCAAATGTCTTTTTTCGATTCACATAGTGCTTTTTTAACAATTTTTTTATGAGAGCGGTTTTACCAATCCCTTCAGAGCCCAGAACAAATAAATTATAACCTTTATGGTTCATTCCCATACCAAAATCAATGGCTGTTAGCGCTCTTTCCTGACCAATTATTTCTTCTAATTCCGGCAAGTCTTCAGTTGTGTTAAAATTCAAATCACTAAGGTCACATTTTTTGTACAGTTGTTCCACAGACAAAACATGATGTGATGGTGTATTATGAGTAGCGTTCATTCTATTTATTATCCAAAAGAATATATAATTTAATCAAAATTTTTTATCGGCTATTTATATTAGCTTTGATATCAAAGACATAGCAGAAAAAGTGTAAAAATGTCAGCAAAAAATTCAAATTTTAAGCCCTGGGGCAAAAAAAAGCATCAATTAGAACAACAAGCCATGGAGGATTCTGATGAGCATTATATCAGTAAAACTCAGGCAAAGCGCGATGTAGAAGCATTGCAAAAACTTGGAACTAAGCTGGTAGAATTATCAAAAAGCTCTCTTGAAACGTTTGATCTGGATGAAGATTTGCTTGATGCAATACTGCTGGCACAAAACATTCAGAGTCATAGTGGCCATCGACGCCAAATTCAACTGATTGGAAAAATCATGCGCCGTGTTGATGCGGATGCTATACGTTTAAAATTGGAACGCTTTCACGCACCAGCAGTTGAAGCCAATGAACATTTTCACAAACTAGAAACATGGCGTGATAAACTGATCTCAGAGGGAGACTCCGCCATTAATGAGATACTCAACGAATATCCTGATTTTGAACGTTCCAGACTAAGACAACTGTTAAGAAATATAAAAAAAGAAACCGAAAAAAAGAAGCCTCCTAAAAGTGCAAGACAATTATTTCAATACATTAAAGAAATAATCCCCGAAAACGAATAATCATAGATCATTTCCATGTTATTGAAATTATCTTTCTGTTTTTATTATTTTCAGTAGCACTCTATTTCAAACGACACGGAAGTTTTATATGATTCAGCACTGGGAAATTTTTTCGAATTTTCTGAACATGGCTAGTCTCAATATCAGCAATAGCAAACCCCGAACCACTGGCCAGATGGTCAAGTATACCACCCCATGGATCTACAATCATGCTATCACCAAAGGTTTCACGTCCATTGACATGGTATCCACCTTGTGCAGATGAGACGACAAAACATAAGTTTTCAATCGCTCTGGCACGATTCAATACTTCCCAATGAGCCTTACCTGTTGTTGCAGTAAATGAAGAGACAAGACACAAAATTTCCATTCCCTGACTTACCATATCACGAAACAATTCTGGAAAGCGCAAATCATAGCAAATGGCAATGCCTAATTTACCAAATGGAGTATCAACAACGACAACATTTTCACCCGCTTCGGTAAAAGCTGATTCATTATAAGACCCACCTTGTTCTCCCAGGTCGACATCAAAAAGGTGAATTTTGTCGTAACGAGTAACTACATCGCCTTGATCATTAAACAATAAGCATGCAGAAAGAATTTTATCTGCTTGATTAGGCACTTTTAAAGGAATAGTGCCTCCTACAATCCAGACTTTTTCTTCTTTTGCAACAGAAGCCAAAAAGTCTTGTATTTGAGCTTTGGGTTGTTCAATCTGCTCCCCACCCCAAATATAGTCTTCTGCTATACCTAGAATATCAGACTCTGACATTCCCATATGTGCAAAATTTTCTGGTAATACAACCAATTCTGCTCCCTGCTTGACTGCATCTGAAATCAGTCGCCTTGCTTCACTCAAATTTGCACTGACATTAGGCCCAGAGGCCATTTGAATTGCTGCTACTTTTGACATTTTCTCTCTAATCACTTTTGGTAAACATAAACTCTTCTATTCTCAATGATTCATAATAAAATTTCAAGACCCTTCTGAATTAAACAGCCTTTGTATAGAGGCTATATTAAGTATTGAATAATATGTCATGAATTATAGGCAGTATATGAATAACAATAATAATGGCATCACAAGATTAGGAAAAAAATGACTAGAAAATAGTAATTCTTAATTATTTGGAAGAATTAATTAAAAAATGTGAAACGATTTAAACAAAATATTAGGGTATAAGGTATTGCAAAATAAACTTAAATTTTAAGGCAGTTCAGATGTATCAGTATCAAAAAAATGATCTTCATCAGTAGTAGCCATAGATTCATTTTCATCAAGTTTGAAAAGTTGTTTGATCTTATTCAAAGTATTTTGACTCGTTTTGTCCTTCTTAATAACTGGATTTTCCCAATCACCTTTTATTGTGTAATCATAGGCAGTTACCTGATTGATCCGATCACCTAATATTTTTTGACCAACCCAAACGACAGCCGCACCAGCTGGTCCAGCTACTGCAGCCCCCGCAAGAGGCAGTGTTGCAGAAACTTCAGGAATCACAGTGACACGCTGATCAATTTCTTCTGTCACGAGACCTGTACTACCTCGGACTAAAATTTTAGCACTGGGTGAATCAATTTTTAAATTATCTGTATAAGCCATTGCATTATTAAAGCGAAAATCACCTTCAATTATATCAAATTCAAATCCATCTTTAGAAACATCTGAAAAATCCAATGAAAGTCTACGAGCAAATGCATTCATATTCAGGAGACCTAATAAACGTCCTCCTGCTCCTGGCTTACCTTCAATCCATGCTCCTTTTTCAACCTGAAAATTTAGCTTACCTTCAATGCTTTGTTTACTAAAATCATTCAACCCGCCAGGCCAGCTGATGTAGCCTGAAATTTTAGTTTTTCCCTCGCGTATTAATTGATCATAACCAAATGCAATAGCCATTTTCTGCAATGAAGGTATATCAGCAGAACCTTCTACATCAACTTCTGGTATTATATTCCAGTGATGCCACTTTCCTTTACCTTTAAATTTAATTAATTCACCATCTAAATTCAATGCATCAAAAACAATATCTTTATCAACACGGCTGGATTGGATCTCAAAACGACCTAAATCAATTTCACCCAGTTTAATTGAATCAATATGGCCATTAAGTAATGGAAAAAATTCTGGTTTAAAACCATCACCTGAGTTATTAGTCGAATTAGAAATAGATTTTTTTGAAGTTTTAGGCTCAAACTTTATCTTTGGTAAAACTAATTCAGTCATCGAAATTTCAATAGGGATGGTAATACCTTTCACTGGAGACTTATTTTTTGAAACTGATGTTATAGGTTTATTCTTTTTCTCTGATGTATCAAATATAGATTTCCATTGTTCAAAAGGGACATGCTTTAAAGCACCGGTTATTTTCAAAAGTTTACCCTTTGGTAATTTTGCCTTATCACCTTCAAATGCAATATTGCCTTTAAGTAATTCAAACTTCCCAGTATCAGACGAGAGATCAAGCAAACAATCCAGTGATAATATTTTTGAAAATTTCATTTTTAACCGAGCAGATTTTTTTTTCTCTTTTTTTGTTTGCACATTTTCAACATAACTCATAACAAACGGTAGTATTTGTTTTGCTTCTTTATTAAAAGGGGCAGGAAGTTTTGATTGAATATCTTTCAAACCTGTATAAATATTAAATGCAAATGCTCGTTGTCCATTGGGTAAATCTATATTTAATTTAATATTACTCGTTCCTGAGAGCTGTTCACTCAATGGTGTTATCATTTCAGAAATTAAGTTGTATTCTTTCAATTTTTTAATCGAAATTTCACTATCAATATTAACACTCACATCCGGATCTTTTTTTGAAGCTGATGCTAATTTATCAGTTTTTATAACTATCTTTGCAGGCTTGCCCATGATTTTTGCTGATATATTTTTTGCATTGATTGACTCATTATGAATAATAAGTTCACCATTAAGGTGACTCACCAAACCATCTTTTCTCTCAAAACCAGGGGGATAATAGTCAACATTATGAAGCTTTATTTTTGTATTAGTTTCAGGAGCATCTGGTATACTGCCATCATCTTTGTCTAATGGAATTTTTAAATCAAGGTTAATACCGATATTACCCTTTGCATCAATTATATTTAACACATCTTGAGAAACTAACCTGGATTGTTCAAGAAATTTAAGTCCATCACTCAGGGTACTTTTTATATCACTGGTAATAAGTAAAACTCGTTCAAAATAGTCATCTAAATCCACCACCACATTTTGTGATTGTGCTGAATAAATTTTACTATGCCGACCAATGACTTTCATTCCTTTTTGAGTAAATTGGACTTGTGAATTGATATTGTTTAACTTTGGCCATTCTTTTAAATATTCTAATAAGACATTTTCTGTATTGAACACAATATCCATATTCCCATTGTGTTCCTTATAGGGAAAATCACTGAGGTTTCCGCGAAAAACCATACCACCATCTGGAACCAGGCCAGAGATTAAAGAATAATCTAACCATTCAACCAATCCAGGGTTCATTACATGTGCAGGTATATAATTTGAAATAGCTTCAACGTTAACATTTTCATAAAATGCAGTTAAATCCATAAAGGTTTTACCTGTTGGTGATATCCAAAAATTAATATCAGCGTTTGCTGATGAGTAGTGAGGACTTTTAAGACTGAGCTTTTCAACTCCTACAAACCATTCATTATTTTCTCTTTGCCAAAAAAACTCTCCTGTTAAATGCTCAATAGGCCAATTATTACGAAACACAGATTTTATATAAAGTTCCATATCAGTACTATTAACAATGGCACGCCCCATCTCTTCATTAAATAATACTTTCGTAGAAAAATTTTTAATTTTAGGCAATGAAAGTACTGAATTCATACCAAAATTATTAATATCTAACTGCACCTGATAGGATTGAATATCAATCGGCATTTCAGAGGGATTAAATTGAAATGTTGTAATAACATTTTCCACCTGCCCCTTAGGTTTTAAATGTGAAAATATTTTTTTATTAAAATCTTTAGGTGAAAAAAAAGAGATGACATCTGAAAACTCACCAATAATTATTTTATCCAAAAATAGCTGAACATGGGTTAAATGAGAATCTTTGACGTTTTCAAGTCTCATACTAATAAATTTTTCACTAATTAATTTTGAATCCACACTTAGATTAAAATTGAACAAATCAAGCATCCAGCTGGTTTCATTTTTTTCTGTTTGGGAAATTTCTTTGATATCAGATCGTTTGTTTCTTTGTAACTTAAAATTAGTTGACAGTTTGTCAAAGTGAATACTTTTATCATTATCAACTCGATTTAAATTTGCATTTTCAATATCAAACTCACCTTGTACAGAATTTAAATTTCCTTTGATAATTGTTGACCAAATTTTGGCATTAGCCTGGATATCATTAAGTTGAAACTCTTCAACTTGTACAAAATCTTTTTGTAAAAAATGTAGTAGTGCTTGTTGATTCAGGTTTTTAATAGCAGCATAAACTTTACCATCCCAATTTGATATATCATTAATATCCCCATTAAAATCAAGTTGAAAATCTAGAAATGTTGCTGAATCATTTAATCTTGCTAACAATGAAATCTGATGTCGTTCATTATTATTTTTCATTTTTAAATTAATACCAGAAACTAATATTTCTGGTATTTCTTTCATATCATCAATAAAATATATCTCACTTTCAGAAATAATAAAATTAGTCTGGTTAAGAAGAGAAAAATAATATTGTAATTTTTTTCCGGAATCAGTTTTGTTTTTTTCTGACTTTGTTGACTGTTTCGTTAGTTGGAAATCAGCTATTGAAATTTCATTGTTAACATCACGATGAATAATCGCATTAAAACCTTTAAGATCAAGTGTATCTATTACCAGTTGACCCGTCATAATTGAAAGAGGAATATTAAGACGAATACTGGCAGAACCAAATTCTAAAAGAGATTCTTCATCCAGTTCATTCTGAATTGTAAAGTTATTCATAGAAACAGATGGATAAAGAAGGTGAACACCTATCTTTATTTTATCAAAAGTCACTTTGGTTTGTAGGTGAGTTTCGACTAGAGCTTCAACAACCTGATGATTTTTTTCGAGATAGAAGACAATAGCGTTAAGAGTTAGAAGAACAATTGCCAAAGAAATGATCAGACTAATCACTAATTTTCGATGAAAATGCCAGGTAAATGAAAATGTTTTTTTTAGCCAATTTAGTAGCATAAGAAATCAGGGCACCTATTGCTCAAATCACGGCTACTAAGATCATGATTATTAATATTACATCGGGACAACATCATATTGCTCCTGATTGTATTCATTATCAATTTGTAACTGAATAGTACGTTTCATAAACTCTTCCAATTCAGCAATTGATGATGACTCTTCATCCATCAAATAATCTCCAACTTCCTTTGACGTCAAAACAAGTAATTTCTCAGTATCAAATTGTCGTGCCTCTCGAATCACCTCTCGGAATATTTCAAATGCAACCGTCTCAACAGTTTTAACAGTTCCCTTACCATTACAAACGGGACATTCTTCACATAAAATATGTTCCAGACTTTCACGTGTCCGCTTACGTGTCATCTCGATCAACCCCAAATTAGAGACTTCTGTAATACATGTTTTCGCATGATCACGCTCTAAAGCTTTCTCAAAAGATCGCAAAACCTGACGCTTATGTTCCAAATCCTTCATATCGATAAAATCGATAATAATTATACCGCCAAGATTTCTCAATCGTAATTGTCGAACAATAGCCTGTGTTGCTTCAAGATTTGTTTTAAATATGGTCTCTTCAAGATTACGATTACCAACATAACCTCCCGTATTAATATCAACTGTCGTCATTGCTTCAGTTTGATCAATAATTAAATAACCACCTGATTTAAGTTTAATTTTAGACTGTAATGCCCTCTGAATTTCATCTTCAACACCATAGAGATCAAATATGGGTCTTTCACCCGGATAATACTCAATACCTGATGACAGCTCTGGAATAAACTTATTTGCAAACTTAAGCACCTTTTCAAAGGTTTCACGTGAGTCTATGCGAATAGCATCTATATTTGTATCAGCAATATCACGCATAACTCTCATTGCCAGTGGCAGATCTTCATACACTAGCATCGCAGAACCAACTGATTGATTATTATCTTGAATTGATTCCCATAGTTTTTCTAAAAAAACCATATCTGCATGTACAGCTTGCTCTGAAATACCTTCAGCAACTGTTCTGACAATATATCCTCCACCATTAAATTCTGGTAGCAAACCTTTAATAATATCTTTCAGGCGCTCTCTTTCTTCTTCATCCTCAAGTTTTTGTGATACTCCAATATGGTTTGAATTTGGCATATAGACAAGATATCTGGCTGGTATCGTAATGTGAGTGGTCAGTCGAGCTCCCTTAGTACCCATTGGATCTTTAACGACCTGCACAAGCAATTCCTGACCATCTCTAAGTAATTCATTGATAGTAGGGTCCTGAGCATCAGTTTTCCTTTCATCAGAAGTAACAATATCTGAGAGATGTAAAAAAGCAGTACGCTGTAAACCAATTTCAAGAAAAGCGGCCTGCATGCCCGGTAATACTCGGCAAACTTTGCCTTTGTATATATTCCCAACCAAACCTCGTCGACTTGCACGTTCAATGGTTACTTCCTGTAACATCCCATTTTCTACCTTAGCCACACGGGTTTCCTGGGGTGTGACATTTATCAGTAGCTCATCACTCATAGTGTTCATTCTTATATTTGATTTGATTTATGATTAATTTATGTAGAGATTATGTTCCGAATGTCACTACAATAAATGAATACCGAATTTGTTCAATAGTTTGCCAGTTTCATATACTGGCAAACCCATTACACCAGAATAGCTGCCCTTGATGCTTTGAATAAAAAGAGCCCCTTTACCTTGTATTCCATAACTTCCCGCTTTATCAACAGGCTCACCTGTGAGCCAATAATTTTCACACATTTCTCTGGTTATTTCTGAGAATGAAACCTCAGTCATAGAAAGAATTTGCTCTGTTTGCTGTTTATTTTTCAGAGCTACTGCTGTCAAAACCTGATGTGTTTGATTTGACAAACTTAATAGCATGTCAATTGCCTGTTCTTTATCTTTTGGTTTGCCCAAAATATTTCCATCAAATATTACAGCGGTATCTGATCCCAGAACTGGAATCTTTTGATTGGATTGTCTTAATAATCCATCAGTTGCTTTTTCCAGAGCTAATCGGGACACAAAGGCTTCAGGTGTTTCTAATAGATCATGCTTTTCTTCGGCAAATTGCGGTATTACTTTAAATGAGACTCCCATCTGATCAAGAAGTTCCTGTCTCCGAGGTGAGCTGGATGCAAGAAAGATTTGAGGATTTTCAGTCACAATATATTATTTCATGTCCAATTTATAGTTCATCTTTATTTATTATGATGAATCATTTTTTCCAAAAGAATAGTTATCGATGATATGGATGATTTTTAAGAATACTATAAGCTCTGTATATTTGTTCACTGATTAACACTCTCACCAAAGGGTGAGGTAATGTCAGAGGTGACAAAGACCATTTAACATCTGCTCTAGCAACACAAGCTTCACTTAGTCCTTCAGGGCCGCCAATTAATAAGGCAATATCCTGACCTCCATGCAACCAGTTATCAAGTTGTTTTGAGAGAGCCTCCGTACTCCAGGATTTCCCATTTACTTCCAGAGCAACAACTAGACATCCTTTGGGAATAGCTTCAAGTAGCTTATCACCTTCAGTCTTTTTTATTCTTGCCAAATCAGCATTTTTTCCCCGTTTTCCAGGTGTAATTTCAACCAACTTTAAATGACATTCACCTTTAAGGCGTTTGGCGTATTCATTGTATCCTTTACTGACCCAATCAGGCATTTTATTACCAACTGCCAGCAAGAATATATTCATTTGACTTTTTATGCCTTTTTAAACATAAGTAATATAATAGTTAAAGCAATAACGACAATACAATTTAAAAATATGAAGCTTACTTCACTTTAAGTAATAAACTTTTAGCCTTCAATACCTGACCCATCATCATATTCTGGATTATCGACATCCCACATCCGTTCTATACCATAATAGTCTCTGACTTGAGGCAACATCACATGCACCACCACATCACCCAAATCAACCAAAACCCAATCGCCTGTATTTAAACCTTCAACACCCAATGGTGCAACGCCGGCTTTTTTAGCTTCCAGTATCACATTATTTGCAATGGATTTAACCTGCCTATCGGAACGACCACTGGCAAAGACCAGAACATCACTCACACTGCTTCGCCCCATGACATCCACCACATTTACATCAAATGCTTTTACATCTTCAACTGCATTGACTGCCAGTGATTTCAATTCATCTAAATTCATTTAAGTTCAGTTACCTTTTTATTTCAACTCAATATTCGTTTTAATCAAGAAAGTGTTTATGTATAGAGATTATAGTATTTTATCAGATTAATAACGGCTTCAGGCATTAAAAAACGGACTGAATGCTTATTTTTTAATCGATTTCTAATATCAGTCGCAGATATAGACAACTGAGTGACGGGTTCTATTCTAATTTTCCCGCTCAATGAATGGTGAATAGATGCTCTGTCTGCCTTATGAGTTTGATAAAAATCCTGTATAACATCAGGCCATAACTGGATCTCATTAAAACCAACATGTTCATTAAAGCTTGAACCAGGCCTGTGGCTCACAACAATATGGGCATAATCCAATATTTCTTGCCAATGATACCAGCTATCAATACTGGCAAAAGCATCCATTCCCATCAATAAACACAAAGGGGTATCAGGAAAGTCCAGGCGTAGACTTTTTAATGTATCAATCGTATAAGAAGCACCTTCACGTTTTATTTCTCTATCGTCTAGAACAAAATGTGCTTCATCTCTAATTGCCAACTCAACCATTTCCAGACGTTGTGCTACTGACGTCTGAGGATTTTCTTTATGAGGAGGCAGAAAAGCCGGAACAAATCGGACATGTTCCAGCCCCAAAACTTCACACAGCTCCAGATTTGGCCTCAAATGTCCGAAATGGATGGGATCAAAAGTGCCACCATAGACCCCTATAGCTTGTTTATAAATCTGCTTATTGTCTGATATGGCCATCACCTAAAACAATATATTTTTGTGATGTCAAACCTTCCAGACCTACAGGGCCTCGAACATGAATTTTGTCTGTGCTGATACCTATTTCTGCACCTAGCCCATATTCAAACCCATCAGCGAAGCGGGTTGAAGCATTGACCATAACTGAACTGGAATCTACTTCAGCCAAAAATTGTCTTGCCCGACTAAAATCTTCAGTAATAATTGATTCCGTGTGCCCTGAACTGTGCTTAAAAATATGTTCGATGGCTTCATCCATTCCATCAACAACACGAATGGATAAAATAGGAGATAAATATTCTGTATCCCAATCCTCCTCAGTCGCCGCAACAGTTTTAGTAATTGATAATACCGATGCACTACGCTCACAACAACGTAACTCAACCCCTTCCTGTTCATATTTTTGTGCCAGTTCAGGGAGTATGTCGTCAACCACAGAGCGATCAATCAACAAGGTTTCCATTGCATTACAAACACCATAACGATGCGTTTTGGCATTATAGGCAATATCAATAGCTTTTTTTCTATCAGCTTTACCATCGATATACACATGACAGATACCGTTCAAGTGTTTAATGACAGGCACGCGAGAATGACCACTGATACGTTCAATCAGTCCCTTGCCACCACGAGGGACAATAACATCAACATACTCCTGCATGGTAATTAATTCACCCACAGCTTCTCTATCCGTCGTTTCAATCACCTGAACCACGTCTGTTGGTAGACCAGCAATTTCAAGTCCCTGTTTAATACAAGCTGCTATCGCCTGGTTAGAATTCAATGCTTCCGAACCACCTCGTAAAATAGCCGCATTGCCTGATTTCATACAAAGTGCAGCTGCATCAGCTGTCACATTTGGTCTTGATTCGTAAATAATACCAATCACACCTAAAGGCACCCGCATTTTACCAATCTGGAGCCCCGATGGCTGATAGTTCATATCGGATATTTCACCTACGGGATCAGGTAGAGCCGCAATTTGACGGAGTCCATCAGCCATACCTTGAATACGTTCCTCATTAAGAGCGAGGCGATCCAATAAGGCCTCATCCAGTCCTTTTTCTTTACCTGCTTGCAAATCCTTATCATTTTCTGCAATTAAAGTGCTCATGGATGATTCCAATAAACCTGCAATTGACAGCAGTGCTTTATTCTTTGTATTACTATTTGCTTTAACCAATGCTCTGGAAGCCTGGCGTGCACGTTGACCCATTTGAGTCATGTATTGTTTTATATCCATAGTACCCACACTAAAATTATTTCATTGTTAATGGTTAATTTCTATTGCTTAATGCATTTAATATCTGTTGTCGCTTATAAATAACTTTTCCCAGCTACGCGAGCTAATATCAGCTGCATCATATCCCAGGGATCACCTTGTTCCATTCCCTTTGCCATTTTATCGGCCTGCAAAAGTTGTTTAAGTAAACTCTGCCATAATTGCGGTCGAGTTTTGCGTAATGTCTGCGTAATTAGAGCTTTACGTTTGGGGAAAATATAAACCCCTTTCATTGCTGTATCGACACTGGGTTGCTGCCCTTTACCTTCAGGATAAAGAACTGCCGTCATTTTAGCCAGCATACGGACTTCCCTGGTGAACAATGACATGATTAAAATAATCGATAAGCCTTCACGTTGAAGACCATATAGCATTCGCGATGCTCTTTTCAAGTCGCCAGATAAAGAACAGTCAAAGAGATCAAAAAGGTTAAATCGGGCACTATCAAAAACGGCTTCTGAAACTTGTTCATAATCCAGAGTTATTATGTGAGCAGCAGTCTTTTTATCATCACCAGACAAAACCACTGGGTGCAAAAGGCTTAACTTTTCAATCTCTTGATCTGCAGCTAATAAATTACCCTCAACTCTGTCATTAATTAACTGAATAGAATCTGCATCTAACTTCAAATCTTTAGATTGCAAGCGATATTGTAGCCACTGATTCAGCTGTTGACCTTCAATAGGCCACACAGAGATAATAGCAGCAACTTTATCAAGCGCTTTATACCACTTACTCTTTCGAGTTGCTGACTCCACTTTTCCCGCCACAATGAGCAAAATAATATCAGGCGGTAGATTTTCACAATACTGAATTAAAGCATTTCCCTTGTCTGAGGGTTTGCCTGTGGGCATGTGAATCTCAATGAGTTTCTTACTGGCAAATAAAGACAGTTCATTGGCTGCGGTTATTAATAAGTTCCAGTCAAAACTAACATCTGCAGTATAAACTTCCCGCTCTTCATAGCCATAATATTTTGCAGCCTTACGCAACATATCAACCGTTTCTCTATGTTGCAATGGTTCTTCACCACAAACCATATAAACGGGATGTTGTCTTGCTTTTAAATCATTACGAAGTTGCTCCGGTCTTATTTGCATAAGAGCCCTCAGCTAAAAAATGACCTCTACTGCTTTGCCTACATCAAAAAAGCAAAGAGAAGACAGAGGATCACTTTATATTAAATAAAAATTATTTTGCGATAGCCTTCATACGACGTAAAACTTGAAAAATTGCAGGTTGCATCATTTCCTGACGAATAATATTCTCTTCGTTATCTTTGCCAAGCACATCATCTGGATCATTCTGAAAGTTTCGAATCACACTCACCGTTTGTTGTTCAGCAAGCTGCACACCTTTATTATCCTGAACAACAAATGAGATATTCAATTGCAATTCATATTCTCGAATCGCTTTACCTGCAACATTAAGTGCTTTACGCTGCGTGCCACTCGATAAAACAGTAACTACCGATGTTGAAGCCTCAGGAGAAGAAACAATTTGACTCCCAACATTTTTAAGAGCATCAGATAATGCCTTGCCGACATTAGCATTTCCCTTAGAGACAACATGAACCCTTTCATATAATTCAGGTAAAACAATATCACCACGCAAATGAAAACCGCAACCTGCAAGCATGAGCGCCATTAGAAAAACTAGGCTAACTCTCTGTTGTTCATTCAATGTCCCTCTAAAAGATTCACTAAATAGAGCACTTAGCTGAAGCTTAATCGTATTTATTTGTTTCATCACATTTCCTAATTTGCAACAATATTGACCAATTTACCTGGCACAACAATAACTTTTCGTACCGTTTTACCTTCCGTGTTTCTTATAGCACCATCTGTTTCAAGAGCTAACTTCTCAATAGTTTCTTTATCCATATCAGCATCAACTTCCAGTTTGCCTCTCAATTTTCCATTGACCTGGATAATATATTGAATGGAATCTTCAACCAATGCTGACTCATCCACTTGCGGCCAAAGTTCATTGACTATCGCTGTCTCATGTCCCAGAAGTTGCCATAATTGATGACTAATATGTGGCACTATGGGTGATAACATCAAAAGCACGTGCTCCAATACGTTTTGTTTTAATGATCGGCCTTGATCTGACTTTTCAAGATTATCAGACAATTTGTCCATCATATTCAATAATTCACGAACTTTTGCAATCGCAGTATTAAAAGTATGTCGGCGGCCAATATCATCACTTACAGCACTAATTGTCTGGTGTAATTTATGGCGTAATTTTTTACCATCTCTATCCAGCTTTTCTGTATCAAGGGCAACAACAGCACCCACTGCAACATGTTCAGAGACCGTTTTCCACAAACGTTTCAAAAACTTAAATTGCCCTTCAACACCACTGTCAGACCATTCTAATGATTGCTCTGGTGGCGCTGCATACATCATAAATAAACGAGCGGTGTCTGCACCATATTTATCAATAATACCTTGAGGATCAACCGTATTCCCTTTTGACTTAGACATTTTGGCACCATCTTTGAGCACCATTCCTTGAGTCAACAGGTTTTTAAAAGGTTCATCACCACTAACCAACCCTTCATCACGCATTAATTTATGGAAAAAGCGTGAATACAGCAAGTGTAAAATAGCATGTTCAATACCACCGACATATTGATCGACTGGTCCCCAATATTTAGCTCTCTCATCCAGCATGGCATTATCATTACCTGGTGAACAATAGCGTGCATAATACCAGGAGGATTCCATAAAGGTATCAAAGGTATCAGTTTCACGCTCAGCATCGCCACCACATTTTGGACACTGACATTGATAAAACTCTGGCATACTCTTTATAGGAGATCCTTCTCCTGTAATCACCACATCAACGGGTAACTTTACAGGTAAATCCGCTTCTGGAACGGGCAATGAGCCACATTCTGGACAGTTAATAATAGGAATCGGTGTTCCCCAATAGCGTTGGCGAGAAACGCCCCAATCACGCAAACGATATTGAACTCGCTTATTGCCTTTATTTAATTTTTCCAACGCTTCAGGAATTTTTGACATGGCTTCCAGTGACGTCAAACCGTCAAATTCAGAAGAATTAACCAAAACACCTTTTTCAGTAAAAGCTTGTTTATTTAAATTACTTTCAGTGCCATCTGCAGGTGCAATCACTTCATTGATTGGTAAACCATATTTTTTAGCAAACTCATAATCACGCTGGTCATGAGCAGGTACTGACATCACTGCACCTTCTCCATAACCCATTAATACAAAATTAGCGGTATAAACAGGAATTTGCTCACCAGTGACAGGATGAATGGCTTTCAAGCCCAGATCCATTCCTTTCTTTTCCATGGTTTCCATATCTGCTTCAGCAGTAGACATCACCTTGGCTTCAGCAATAAATTCCTGGAGTTGTGCATTATTTTCAGCAACTTTCAAGCTCAGAGGATGCTCAGCGGCAACCGCCACATAAGTGACTCCCATTAAAGTATCAGGCCTGGTTGTAAAAACTTTTACGGTGTCATTTGAATCAGCCAAATCAAATGAAATCTCCGCACCTTCAGAGCGACCTATCCAGTTCTTCTGCATGGTACGAACCTGTTCAGGCCAGCCATCCAGTTGATCGATATCTTTTAATAATTCTTCAGCATAATCAGTGATTTTTAGAAACCACTGAGGAATTTCTTTACGCTCAACCAGAGCATCAGAGCGCCAACCACGACCATTGATAACCTGTTCATTCGCTAACACCGTCTGATCAACCGGATCCCAGTTCACAATGGCATTTTTCTTGTAAACCACACCTTTCTCAAATAAACGAGTAAACAACCATTGTTCCCAGCGGTAGTAATCAGGCTCACAAGTAGCTACTTCTCGATCCCAGTCATAACCAAAACCCAATCGCTTGAGCTGTTCACGCATATAGGAAATATTTTCGCGAGTCCATTTACTTGGTGCCACCTTGTGTTTCATGGCTGCATTTTCTGCAGGTAAGCCAAATGCATCCCAACCCATTGGTTGTAATACGTTTTTACCCTGCATACGCATAAAACGTGAAAGTACATCGCCAATAGAATAATTGCGTACATGCCCCATGTGCAATTGCCCGCTCGGATAAGGGAACATGGAAAGGCAATAATATTTTTCCTTGCTTTCATCTTCGGTGACATTAAACGATCTGTTTTCTTCCCAATAGCGTTGTGCTTCAAGTTCAATCTGCTTTGGGTTATACGCCTGACTCATTAATTTTTCCTGGATCTCAATTTTCTAAACTTTTTTGCATAAGCGCAGAATTGTAACATTAATTTTTGTCCAAGTAATTCCATTTTCAGCTATACTTAAGGCATAAGCATTTAAAACAAAAGGCAGATGATAACTTGATTTCAAAGGATAAGCATATGAGCCAGGAAAACAACCATAAAAACAGCTTTGAAGACGCTACCGATAAGTTAGTCCATGGTTACAACACAATGTTGGACAAGCTCTCAGACTGGACTGAAAAAGCTGATGAAAAAGCAGGTCCTATGATCATTAATGGTGTAAAAGACACTGAAGAGTTTTTATCTGAACTGCAGGAGTGGAGTAAAGAAGAAATAGACCTCATTTCCCGTTATGTTAAACGTGATTTACACGATGCAGCAAGAAAAATGGAAAGCCACAATAAAAGCTTTAAAGAATGGCTGGAATTTGACATGCACCGGGTTGAAGAAAAACTATTGTCTGTCTTTTCCAATATGGCAGATAAAACCCGAGAAGAATTAGAGCACTTGAAAGAAGCAGGCAATGAGTGGCATACAGGTGAAGTCACCAGTATTGGTACTCTAGTCTGTACAAATTGCGGAAAAGAATTACATTTTCATAAACCTGGACGCATTCCACCCTGTTCATCCTGTAATCATACACAATTTAAACGAGTGGGTGATGATTAGAGTTTGGCTCAATCTCAAATAAGCAAATTTTAAAAGCGTTAATTGGGCATGCTGGTCAATAAAAATAGCATAGCATTCCCAAGTAGCGCATAGTGAAAAGCTATTTACTCTATGTAAACAGCACTTCACTTCAACCTTAAAACTTTATTTCTTTGTATAAATCACACCACTCACAGTCGAATCTGAACTTCTAATATTAAAAGGCCCAGCAGCTCCTTCAGCATTAGCACCGACTAAGACAGTTTGTAAATTTCCACCAAGTAGAGCACTATTACTACATCCAGTACACGTTCCACCCAACTGGATATCGGCCTTTCCCGCACCGGAAAATGTTGAACTACCCGATGCATTTAACACCTTGCCATTAATACCAACATTGATAAAAGCATTTATATTTGAACTACCAAAATCAAACACCATTTTAGTGCCTGGTAAAATACTTCCAACATTACCTGTATTGCTAGTCGGTTTTGTACCTCCAACATAATTAAATGTGAAAACACCCGTCATAGGAACTGAAGCCAAAGGGGTCACATTACCAACATTAACATAGTGCATATTAGTATTTGTCTTGGTCAAAACTCCATTTTCTTCCACATTAATTTCTCCAGACCATCGTCCCCAATTAATACCTAAAGCATCACCTCCATCATCCAGTAAAAAAGCATTTTCAGCTTTAACTGAGCATATAGGAAGACAATTTTGAGTACTATCTTCTAACTTTATAATGACATTTGCAGGTCCAGAGGCAAATTCACCACGAGTCACTATTCCATTATTTCCAGCATCAACAAATTCTGCAACACCATCAAGAGTACCTTGAAAATTAACAAAACTAAGAGCAACTCCACCCGCAGTCCCAACAGGTGCATTATGAATATTGATCAGACTACTCGTATGAAATCCAGAAAGAGCATTTACTACAGTATTCACAATGGTTGTCGTGTTTGCATCAGCTTGTGTCACAGGTACTTCATTTACACCGCCGGTAGTATCGCCACCAATATTTGGTGGAACATTAAGCAACAGACCGCCCATTGCTTGACCATCTGCTGTACTAGAAGAGTTTTGTTTATTAGGAGGAGGATTACCAGCAGTTGAAGATTGTTTTGTATTGGGAGAGCCATTTGTCTGACCTGAAGAATCACCCGTTGTGTCTCCTTCTTCATCTTTTGCTTTCTCGTTCGAAGCATTCCTGTCTTTTTGAGGTTTATTTTTTCCCGAATTTAAAATGCCGCCTGTTTGAAGTGGTTCAGGCACATGTAACAACATTTGAGGCGCTTGATTTGAACTCTGTACATAAAAATAATCATCCTTTCTTATATTTGCTGTACCTGAACCATTCTTTGTAGAAATACTACCCTGATAAACACCACCGTAAAGTCCTTGCTTAACTCGATCACTGAATTTCTGTGCGCAATTACTTTGACAATAATTTAAAACATAATGTGTACCGCGAATACCAATGGTCGCAACAGGTGTTTTCATTTGATAATTTTTCTTATTTTTCTTCCCAATTTTTCCCGTGATCGTTCTTAATTTTCCTTCAAGCAATTCAAAAAGCACTTGGTCATTCTTATTATCATTAAATGCATATTCAGATATAGTTAATTGTGATTCATCTTCCAGTA
Organism: Gammaproteobacteria bacterium; assembly: GCA_026196615.1. Taxonomy (GTDB): domain Bacteria; phylum Pseudomonadota; class Gammaproteobacteria; order GRL18; family GRL18; genus GRL18. The sequence goes on from JAPHSW010000049.1 coordinate 53,066, forward strand.
CCATTAAAGCACCATCAGTAAAACGTAATTGTATGCCGGCATCTTTACCTGTAGAAATAATGTCATCTTTAAACACTTTTGAACGTCTTTTCAATTTTCGTTGTTTATTTTCACTTTGTGCATAAACATCACCTTTTACAGAAATCACTTTTGCAATACTCTGTTTTGCTTGAACATTTGTCACAATAAGAAGTGATAGCACAAGAAATAAGGTGAGATACCTATATCCAAATGACAATTGTGAAGTTATAGAAATAAATTTAAAATTCATATCGAATACCGACCTGACCATAAGTTTTTCTGTATTTGTACAAAGCAAGTGATGAGTAATTATCAATATGTGAGATCTTGCCTAAAACCTTCCATTTTTCTTTTAAATCCCAAATCATATCTACACTTAAAACTGACATGTAATCTCTACGAAAGGATGAAAACCAGGGGTGCTCTCCCTGATATTCACTATCTTGGTAATAAAAGCTACCTCCCAGAGTGATATCATCACCTACTGACATTTGGGTTCCAATATTAACCCCTGTTATAGTTCGTTGTGTAATCGCCTTTGCGATACTATCATTTTCATCTGCATCCGTATGTCCAAAATAAACTTGAAAATATCCAATAGATTGAAACTTGTTGTCAAATTGATGCATAGCTCCTACTCGATAAATAAACTCCAGAGCATCTAATAAAGCATTATCTTTATAATCATACTTCATTAGACTTAAATTTCCTGTCAATAGTGTTCTATTGGATACAGAGTATTTATACTCGCCAAGAAGACCATCCATTTTCCGATAACTCTCATTGTCTAAATTATAGTCTTGATGATAATAAGAGACATTAAAATGTGTCTTGTCGTATTCAAAGTTTGCACCTATGTTCAAATTAAAGCCATGGTTATCCATTTCATCAACAGTATCGTTGGTACGATTAAAATAGTCTGCATCAATAAAAAGTGTTTTTTTGCGATTTAAAGGATGGGTATAACTTCCACCAATTTTTGTTTCACTGTAGAAATCACTCTCTCCAAAAAGTGCTGCACTCAAGCTTCCTGAAGTACCTAAACTAATATCATCCCCTGGCAGAGCATTAACATTATCATCATAGCCAAAACTTTGTTCTATAAATCCATTTAATTGCGGTTGATATTTTTTCCCCCGTTCTTCAATTACTTTTAGATACAGAGCTACCTTATCCACAACATCCTGTGGTGGGTTGTAGGTCAATACTTCATTAAACATAGCTTTAGATTTATTATTGTCACCAAGTAAAAAATAGCCCCTGGCTAATTCCACACGCACTAAATGCTGATTAAAATATTGGCTTTCTTCACCACTGAACAAAACCCTTTCCAGAGCAAAAACACCTTCACTAATGCTGTCATTATCTATTGCACTTACACCAAAAAAATAATCAAAATCAGCCTCACCTTCTAATTCATCACGAAATTGTAACGCCTTAGAATACAACGCTTTGCTTTGACCTGTCTGATAAAGTTCTGAAAATTTATTATAGATATTTTTAGTATTCAATGGAGCAGAAAAAACAGATATTGAATAAAAGCTAACTGATAAAATCATGATGGCGCGAATAAAACACATCCAGCATTTCCCGGAGTGGCACATAAAAATTGTATCCTTGATGAAAAAAATGATGCTTAATATATTAAGAATATTATAAACACAAATTATAGAATAACCATAGAATCAGTTGATGAACTATAAATTACTTGAATTATCAGGCAGTTTCTGAATTTTAGAACAGCTACCTCAAAGTCAAGGTTCACAATAAGTAAAAATGATTTTATAGTCTTAAATCTTCAGTGACGAAAGAGAGAAATATAATAGGAAATTGTGATGTCACTTTAGAAGAACTCCAAATCACCTGAATCTTCTTCAGCAATCGGTTCAATCTTATCGATATAGGTTGTATCAATAATCATAATTAATGAGCGATCTTCTCCCTTTGCTACCATGGGTAAAAGAAGGTTCATATTCATTTGGGTATTTTTTAATTCATGTTTCACCATACTTTCTTGTAGAATCGTTCTAAAACCAATAATTTCGTCAACCAATATGACTAAATATTCCCCCATACTGGTATGAAATACAATCATCCTTTTATTATCATTTTCAGAAATTGCATAGTTATTCATTGCAAGCCTTTTTCTAAAATCAATGACACAAACCATTTTATCATTAATCATTGCAATACCTGCGTACATTGCACCTTGTTTGGCAAGCGGACGAATTTTAGGTATCTCATTATAAACATTGAAGATATCTTTTGCATAGAGGCCAAACTTAACTCTGCCCGAGCGAATAATCAGGTATTCATTCTCTTCATTCATCGCAGATAGTCCCCCCTCTCAACAACAAAAAAGAAATAAACATTTAATACAACTAATAGTTAATGTCCACAAAATTGTCAAGAGTATTCACTCACCATTATCCTAAAGGAATTCCAACTCCTACCGATAAGAATAAAAGAGGAATTTATTATAGATTATTATTAAGCGACTATAGTTAATAATAAACAGTCACATCACTTATAATAAAAAACAGCTGATTAGCATTTTATTAAACACTTATAGCAATCGAGGTAAACGTGTCTATTCTTGTCATTTTTCTTCTTCTAGCCTGGGGCATAACGGCACTGCTCTCAGTTTTTTTCTTCCGACGCCAAAAGAAGCGTTTTGAACTATCAGGTATTGAAAATATAAGAACTCTTGAAAGCAAGAAAGATTGGTTGAACCCTGAAAAACTGGCTGAAATTGAACAGCTCAGACAGCAAGAAAAAGAACAGTTTGAACATTCTAAAGCGCAGCAGCAGCAAGAATTCAAAACTCAAAAAGAAATTTTGGAAAATAAAATTAATCAGCTAAGTCAGCAGTTAAATCAACAGTCAGATACATCACAACAACAATTTAACATAACCAAAGAGAGCATTCTCAATCATGTAAAAGCTCTGGAAGAAGAATCCACTGAATTACTTAAGTACGCAGAAACATTTGATCGATGGCATCATGAACTTGCCAAATTAATGGATCATAATAGTATTATGCATAAAAAGAATGATGAATTTTTTTCTATTGTTAAACAAGTTATTATCCTCTCATTAAATGCCGCAATCGAAGCAGCCCGCGCAGGAGAACAAGGCCGTGGTTTTGCTGTTGTAGCAGATGAAGTGCGAACTCTAGCCACACGTTCTGAAAACCTCAGTGCTGATTATAGAGAAAATCTCAATAAAAATGATTTACTAACAACATCAACATTTCAAGATATTCAAGCTGGTGGCAGAATGATTGAAACCAGTATAAAAAACATTATCAATACCAATAAAAATATTAAAGATGCCTATCATTAAAAAATAAGCATGTATTAATTTATTATTAAACTTTCTTACAAAAAAAGTGCCTCTATGTTTAGTGATGACAGTCAAAATAACCTATTAAAAATAATTGAAAGCTCAATACGCGATAATTTAAAGGCCGATAGTCTGGTCTTTGGCAATTGTGATGATAAGGAGATTTCAGAAAAAGAAAACATTATTGTCTTGACTCTTTCATCACATACATTTCGACTTATTTTATTTTGGCATTTTAACTTTGATTCACCCACCAATGATTACATAAGAAGTCAGTTAAACAAGGATGAAAAGCAACTATCTGATAAAGAGATTGAAAAACAAAATATGGACTTTATTTCTGAATTATCTAACGCTTATTGTGGGCAACTAAAGCGGGTACTAGGTCATCAGTTTCTCCATTTGGGCATGTCAACTCCCAACCCACTCAACAAAGATAATTTTATTTTTATTGATGAGCTTGAATGTAACTTTAAAAATACCCGTAGGATAAGAATCAACTCAAATGTTAATTTTTATCTAAGTTATTGTTTATGCTTTCAAGATAACACAGACTTCATCATCAACCCGCCCAAAGAAGATGAAAGTGAATCTGGTGAATTAGAATTTTTTTAACCACTTTATTTGACTATAAAATTTAGCAAAAACTCTTTTTTAGTTAATTTCTTGAAATAAATAAATTTCCCTACTATCGTATAAATAGCTTCTCATAGATAAAAATAAAACTGAAGCATATAAAATTTCTTTTTTTGAAATTAATCATAGACATTGAATAATTAACAGGTTTTTTATGGTTGAAAAAGCACGCTTAGTGAGTAAAGTTCTCGTTCATGATTCTAATCCAGACTACTTTGATCGTATAAAAATATTTTGTGATAATAATAATCTAATAGGTGTTTGTGCTCAAAATACAAATATAATGGAAGTTCTTCGTTCCAATATTGATTTAGGAGCTATTTTATTATCTGAGTCAACAGAAGATGATCCTATTGGTGGAATCATGCTTGGTCTGGAGATTCATGAACTCCGCCCTGAATTACCCATTTTTTTACGGCGTGAAAAACAAAGTTCTTTAGATGGTCTTGATGCAGGGACACAAAGAGCTTTCGCTACAGGCTATCAAATTGATGCCATTGATAAACTTAAACCTCAGCTTGATGAATACATTTTTAGTTTATATTATCCTAGTGTGCTAGTAAGAGGCATTCAGGAGATCACAACAGATGCGTTAAGCTCACAATTTAAAGAAGTTACTGTTAACACAAACACTCCTTATATTGTCAGAGATCGAATTATTCATGGTGAACTCTTCAGCTTAATTCCTATTGAAAGTAACTGGTGTCGTGGCTATCTTATGTTACTCAGTGACGAGAACAACATGATGGATATGGTTAAAATGAATAAAACAGCTATTCAGGCTGAACATGCTGATTTTCGTTCAATGAACGAAGTATTTGCAGAAATAACCAATTTAGTCTGGGGAACATTCAAAGCACGTTATATTGAAGACAATGAAACAGCAAAAGAAACCGTTCTGACACAGGTTCCCATCATTGTTAATCAACAACATAAATACATTTCTTTTGGTACAGATGAGCCGCAATTATGTTTTAAATACGAAATGCATGATACCTCGGATGAAAAACATCAACCCGTTGTTTTATATCAAAGATTTATTTTTAATCTTAATTGGTCTCCTGATGATTTTAAAGAAATTCAAACATCAGTTGATGACCTACTTGATTCAGGAGAACTTGAATTTTTCTAACTATTAATAACAAATATAATAATAATATTTTTAATAAAAAACACAATAATACATTTAATTTAATCGAAATAACTCAGGTGATAAGCTTATGGCACAAATTCTTGTTGTAGATGATTCCAGTACCGTCAGAAATGAAGTAACTGACTTTCTTAGTAGTAATGGCATGGATGTAATCAGTGCTGTTGATGGTCAAGATGGATTAAAAAAATTGCAAGGTGACCCATCAATAAAATTAGTTCTATCAGATGTTAATATGCCAGTAATGGATGGCCTAACTATGGTGGAAAAGATACGTAGTGAACTTAATAGCAACGTCAACATTATTATGTTAACAACTGAAAGCAGTCCCTCTATGAAAGAGAGAGGTAAGGCAGCAGGAGTAAAAGGCTGGATAGTTAAGCCTTTTAAAGGTGATAGTGTTGTTGCAACATTCAAAAAAATGGTTGGTGCGTAGACAACCAAACATTCCAAGTCTTGATTCAAAGAAAATTACTCACCTTTCACAAGTTGAGTTTCTTTGATTTAAGACTATCTGAATATCCTTAAAATAAATCAAGCCCTCCTGCTTCAATATCATCTTCTGATTTTTCATTCTTCACATACTCATCTGTATTCCAGTAAAGGTGGAAAGAAAATTTTAAATAAAGAGATATTGGTTTAAAATCGGGATTGTTAGCATCAACATCTGACACAATAAATTTCAAACAAAGTAGTGGCTTTCTAATACCAAAACTAATGTATTTTTCCTGATGATTAATTGTCATTGGTACTTCTATACTATTAGTACGTCCAGAAAATCCATCAGGCATAAATTTCTCTTTAAAACCACCCCAGATATGATTGGTTAATTCTCTTAGTAGATCTTCTGTATAACTGGAAAGTAACTCTTTATCTGCCTTATAGCTGGTATGATTAGACATAATTAATTTTTCTACACCACTACCTTCTGACTGAAGCATCATGATACCATCACACCAATTACTTCTAATTGGCATCATCTCAATTCGTTCTCCAAAAATACGTTTATCTGAAGAAAGATATGGTTCTCTCATTATTGTATTCACATTTTTAAACAATGAATTGATTGCACCTAGCCCAATATCTTTTAAAACCTCAATCATTCCATCAGGGTATAATGAATTAAAAACATGCAATGACAAAAGTTCATTTAGAGAGTTAAGATCATTAGTATCATAATATTCAACAATAGCAGTTTCCAGAAAATTCCATTCCTGACTTTTTGTTGGATCAGAACCAATAAAAAGTGGGATTGAATGATAATCTCGGAGAATATCATGTAAAGAATCTCTAGTGTAAGCCTCAATATCTGGAATAACAATTGCACCAATATTCAAATTATTCTCAAGTGCTTCTTTTATTTTATCTTGTTCAGGAACAAGAACACCTTTTAAATTATTACTCAGGCAAAAGTCTCTCAATTTTTCCTGTTTATTTGATTCTGATTCAATGATTAATAGTTTACTTGCGATTTTTTTATTACCATCATTAGCACGATTTACATCTTCATTATCAACATTCATAAAAATATTTACCCAAACTATATTTACTAATATCAATATAGTTTGATTTATCATAAAGACAACAATATTTAAAATTTTTTTCTGCCTTTATTTCTTGCATATAGGAAAAATCCTACTATCTTTAAGGAATAATAAAAATACTTTATATAATAATAAAACCGACACTTCAGGGTAGAAATAATATGCTTCAATTTTTCCAAAGCGTCAAAGGGCGTCTCAGCTTTCTATTGTCACTAGCCATTATCTCATTACTATTCTTTGGATCTTTAAGTTACGAGAAATTTAACAATGTCCGTCATACAATGACAGATTTTCAAACAGAACTAAAAAATAAACGAACTAAAATTGCTGATCAACAGCAAGAAATTTCTGCAACAAAAGCTGACTTCTCTTTACAAAAAGCACAAATTTCTGAAGAGAAAGCAAATATATCAGAAAAGAAAATTGACATCTCCCGTCAAAAAGAAGACATGATTGCTAAATCATTTCAAACGGCCCAAAAAACAGGAATTGTTTACCTCTCTCTTGAAACACTTGCAAAAGGTCAACAAGTTTTATGGGAACACGCTTACCTTCGAAAGTTAACAGGCAAAGATACTGGCTTAATAAAAGAGATGAAAGCTCTGGCCTTAGAACGAAAAAATCTATTGTTGGCTTTCCACCATTTAAAAACTCAGGATAAAGAAGAAAAAGAAGCTAAAGAAGCATTTTTTGCTTACATCAAAGAAAAAATCAGACCACTTTTAAAAGAATCTGTTATGAGTATTCATAAAGGAAAACTTAATGAATTTGATAAACTAAAAAATAAAATACCAGAAGAATACCAGGAACTTAAAGCACTGGGACATACTCTTATTAAAATCATTAACGCACAAACAAAACAATTTGATTCTTTAAGAGAAAGTTTACGCTGGGCTGAAGAAGATTTTATTTCCAAAGAAAAGAAAATGATTGAAAAGGAAAAAGCCTTCACTGCGAAAGAAGAAAAACTCAAAGAAAAAGAAGTGCATCTTAATGAACAATCCAAACAACTGGAAATCGAAGGCGATGAACATCTTTCCCAGTTATCTGAGGATATTGATGCAGCAATAAGAACTATTTTCCTTGTTATGGGTATTGCAGTCTTAGTCCTAATGGTCGGTGGTTTCTTATTGGTCCGTTCAATTACTAAACCAATCGATACTCTCAGAGAAAGTGCCGATCAACTGGCATCAGGAAACCTTGAATTAAAAATTGATACTAGTCGTAAAGATGAGCTTGGATTTTTGGCTATCAGTTTTGATCAGATGCGTAATGCTATCAGCAAAAAACTCAGTGATTTAGCTATTTTAAATAGCACAGGTGAAAAAATGGCTGGTATGTTCCAGGAAGATATTGTTCTTAAAGAAGCCATTCGAATCATGCACAATCAAACCAACGTTGAAACTGGATCAATTTATTTACTGGATGAAAATAATGAATTGAGATTATCGGCTTATTATCCTGATAATGCAGCAGCTCCACATAAGGATTATGTAAAAACTTTCCAAATGGGTGAAGGAATTGCTGGCTATGTTGCAAGCAAGATGAAAACAATCTTTATTCCTGATATCACACGGGCACCAAATTTTATTAAAAACAAAGGAAGTAAACCTCGCGCCCTACTTTGTGTTCCAATGATGGATGATAAAAAAATCTTTGGCGTCATGAATTTCAGTGGTGAAGTCGATAAAGTTACCTTTGATGAAGAAGATGAAGGTTTTGCATTAACAATTGCCCGAATGGCCGTTATTACTGCAAAGAATATTAATATGGTTTCTGTCATTGAAGAACAAAACAGAACTCTGGAACAAAAAGTACTGGAACGTACAGCAGAACTTAGAGTTAAGACCAATGATATCAATAGTATGCTACAAAACATGCAACAAGGTATCTTTACCATTATCAAGGGCAATCTCATTCATCAGGAATATTCAGCTTATCTTGAAGCTATTTTTGATGATGATGAACTAGCAGGTAAAAATGCACTCAACTTCCTCTTTGATAATAGTAATCTGGGCTCAAATGACCTCAATCAAATTGATGCTTGTATGGGATCTCTCATTGGAGAAGATGCCATGATGTTTGATTTTAATTCTCATTTATTGGTCACTGAATATGGCAAAACACTGCCAAGTGGTAAAGAACGTATTCTGGAACTAGACTGGAATGCAGTGGTTGATGAAGATGATGTCATTGATAAAGTTATGGTCACTGTTCGTGATGTCACTGATCTAAGAGCATTACAAATTGAAGCTGACAAACAAAAAGAAGAACTTGAACTGATTGGTCAAATATTGTCCCTATCTCAACAAAAATTCCAGGGCTTTATCAAGTCATCCTACGAGTTTATTGATGAAAATGAAAAACTCATAAAGCAAAATAATAGTAAAGACATGGATATTATTGCCACTCTCTTCCGTAATATGCATACTATCAAGGGTAACGCACGTACTTATGGCTTAAGTTTTATTACTGATATTGTTCATGATACCGAAACAACCTATGACAAATTACGTCAAGAAGATGACTTTGAATGGCAACAAGATGATCTTTTAAATGAACTAAATCAAGTCAAAGAAAGTGTAAAACGATATGAATTGACCTACGATCAAAAACTCTCCGGATTTTCTGGTAAAAATGGTCTATTTGTCGATCAGAAACTGTTTGATACAATTACGCATTCTATTGGCGAAGCTAAGCAATCAAATCATCTTGAAGATATTCAAACTAATGTACATAAAGTTCATAGCACACTTGAAGCCATTGGCACTGAAGAAATCAGTGATGTTCTGGAAGATATATTGGGTGGCTTGCCCAACATGGCAAAAGATTTAAATAAAGAATTACCTGATGTCATTATTAATGATAATAATATCCGACTAAAAGAAGAAGTGACATCAATACTTAAAGATGTTTTCATGCACACTTTTAGAAACTCAATGGATCATGGTTTAGAAACAGCAGAAATTCGTAAAGCGGTAGGCAAAGCAATTACTGGTCGTATTGAAATTGTTATGGAAGTTAAAGGTGACATGCTTTCAATAAGTTATAATGACGATGGTAAGGGTCTTGGCCTGGATCACCTCTATAAGAAAGCACTTGAAAATGATTATTTCACACCTGATCAAAGGGTTTCCGATCAAGAAATTGCTGAACTCATTTTTAATTCAGGTTGTTCAACTGCCGAAAGTGTCACAATGGTTTCAGGCCGAGGTGTCGGAATGGATGCTATTAAACGCTTTATTCAACGTTTGGGTGGTGATATTACTTTGGAATTTAAATCTGAACGAGATGAGCAAGGGTTTAGACGTTTTTCTCAAGTGATCACGTTACCAAAAGAAAATTGTGTGGAGTTATAATGTAAAAGGTAATTTGCACAATGTATGATACCTTGATAGCCATTAAAAACATGGCTATCAAGGAGACAATAAATTAAAAAAATATCCTATCATTCAATAACCTTTCTTTACACTTATTTGATATCACACTTCAGAAATCATTTAATTCTTCTGACTAACTTAATAACAGACATAAGCTCTAACAATAAAACACATTGTTTATATAAAAAGTACTCACTCAATTTCTCTTTAATGGTTTTTCATAAACCACATAGAAAAAGTGAGACTTAATGCACCAGAGATAATGAGAAGATGATACTCAAAATAGGTGAAAAAACCTGAACTCAAAGTTGACAAGGTTGCCAAATTTTCAGGAGATTTATGTTCGATAATACCAGAGACACCCAAAAAAATAACAAGTACAGAAAGAAATAATAAAATAGTGTGAATGCTTTTTGGATAATGCTCATGACTAGAATTCATGAGGTTATGGTGTTTCTTATACATGTTCACCTCCTACTTCCTTATTAGAGATAAATTATATATTAACCAAGTGTTTTAGTCAAGTAATATTTTTTATATGAAAACATCTATTCATATAAAAAATATTAATATCCCAAGTCATGATTTGAAACGAAATTTGGGCAAGCTGAGATTAAAATGTATAGCGAGTAACCGTGAGAAAAAGATACTAAAACCAGCAATGGTTGCTGACCAGGTAACATCTACCTGAAGAGCTAATAAGCTAATAAACAATAATGAACCTCCCCAGGAGACTGTCGCATAAAGTGGGCTCTGAAATACTATGGGTTTTTCATTACACAACAAATCCCTGAATATTCCCCCCATAGTTCCTGTCATTACTCCCATAAAACTGGCAATCAACCAAGGAGCCCCTACCATTAATGAAACCAGTGTACCCGCTATTCCAAACGTTGCTAAACCTGCAGCATCTGGTATTAAAAATAGTCTGGGAGAAATAACAATAAATCGTGCAGTGACAAACATAACAATAGCACTTCCAAGTGATGCAATAAAAAATGTCTGCTCATTGATCCAGAAAACATCACGATCTAACAACATATCACGCAATGAACCACCACCTAATCCCGTTGCAATAGCAATGATAATCACACCAAACAAATCAAATTTCTGAAAACCTGCTTTTAATACTCCCGATGTAGACGAAACAATAACAGCAAACAAAGTTATCCAATATAAGCTATTCAATAGTGAAGGTTCAGGGTTTAAAGTCATTTATTTTGATATCCAGAAAATAATTTAACAGTCATTTTTTAATAACTTAATCATCACTTCTATATCACTAATTGTCAATTGATAAACAATTCAATGACAAGTGTTTACTTGATAAAACTCAATAATAATCAATCAATTTAAAGTGATTAAAAAAATAAAAATCCTCTTAGTTAAACTTTAGAGTTTCACCAACAAGAAAAACTAAATCAATATTTTATTGACAATTCATCTCCAAATAATTATTATATTACTTGAGTGTTTTACTTGGTTATTATTTAAAACAATATTTGTTTAAGTTAAGAGTGAGAATTTACAATGGCTAGAAAAGGAAAAAAACGCCCCATACAAGTATGGGGCTGTGATTTAGAAGACGGAACAAAAATAACTAATGATGATGAGGGCATTGTTAGCGTTATTGTTAATGGCGATCATACTGTAACGGTCACTGATACTAATCATGTCGAACGAATTGTTGAAGGTGCCCGCTGGGTTTCTTATGTACCAAGACAAAACTAACCTTATTTAGCCAAAGTTTTTGATAGAAAAAGACAAATGATCAATTTGATAAACATTTCATTCACTAATAATATAAAAAGACTTTTGTATATTATTAGTTTTTCTCTTATTCTATCAACTTCAGCTTTTTCAAATGACAATATCAATAAAAGTATTACGATATCTGTTAGCCTTGCCCCTGCATTACAAAACAATTTAAATCCTGAACAAACTCTTTTTATCTATGCACGGGCAGCCAAAGGTCCTCGTATGCCATTAGCTATTGTCAGTCGAAAAGCAGGTGAACTTCCTCTTGAAACACAGCTAGATGACAGTATGGCTATGATGCCACAAATGTCTCTTTCACAGTTTCCAAAAGTCATTTTTATAGCGCGAATTTCTGCAAGTGGTAATGCCATGGCCCAAACAGGTGATCTCATTGGAGAAAGTGCTGTATTAGAGTGGCAAAAATTAGAGAAATCCGTCTCTATTGTCATTAATAGACGATATTAAAAATAAGTCGGCATACTACGATCAACTTCTTGAGCCCAGGCTGCAACTCCTCCAGAAAGATTACGAATATTCTTAAATCGAGCCTGTTCCAAAAATTGTCCAACCATGCGACTACGCACACCATGGTGGCAAATCACTATAATTTCCTGTTCCGGGTCCAGTTTATCCAATTGATTGGGAATTGTTTGCATTGGAATGAGTTCTGAACCTTCAATATGGCAGATTTCATATTCCCAATGTTCTCGTACATCAAGTAGCAATGGGCTCTTCTCAGTCATCTCTAAATATTCATGAACTTGCTGTGGACTCATCTCTTGCATTTAAATATTCCTTATCCTGTTTATTCATGCATTAAATAATATCATAGTAAAATGATCAAGTATTATTTTTTTCTATCAATTAAATAATATATTCACAATAAAACCTTATTAATAACAAGGTTATAAATTTCACCTCAAAACTAAAGTTTAAAATGACTACCGATTATACTTGACTAAATTACTTGGTTAATATACGCTTGATATGTAAGCAAATCTTTTCTTTTTCTAGGAGAACTTGTCATGATGCAACACAGAATAAGCACTACAGATCCCATTTCTTTACGTGATATCAATGACTTAGAGGGAAAGCCATTTTTGGTTGAAGGTACTCAGTATAATGATTTAACAATCTATTTTGAAAATGAACAAAATAGACAAACCTATGAAGATATCCCTGTTGAATGTCCTGGCAACGATTTTAGCCATGATGTTGGTAATAATACGACTGAAGGTATCGATGCAGGTTAAGAACCAATAAAAAGATGAAAACCTCAAAAGTCACCGATGAACAATTGTTGACATTCATTTCTGAACACCAGACATGGTCACTTAAAGACAGTAAACTTCACCGTGAATTTGTGTTCAGCAACTTTATTACCGCGTTCGGATTTATGACGCAGGTCGCTTTGACTGCTGAGCATGCAAATCATCACCCTGAGTGGTTTAATGTGTATAAAACAGTAGTGGTCGATTTAACAACCCATGAAGCCAAAGGGATCAGTATAAAAGATTTTGAATTAGCTAAAGAAATGAACAAAATAGCAGATCGTCTTATGTAAGCAACACAGAATTTTCCCTAAATATTAATACCAAAAATATAGGAGGAATTACCATGTATCGCCGATTATTTTTTCTCTTCCCTAACAGAGCAGATGCAAAAAAAGCAGTTCAAGATCTCGTCCAAGAAAACATCAGTATTAAGCAAATGCATTCATTATCCAAACCTGGGGTTGATTTAAGTGGACTACCCGTTTCAGCACCCAACCAACGTCGAGATATGCATACAAAAATAGAAAACAGTCTGTGGAATTTTAATCTAGGCACATTTTTTATAGCACTCTTTATTCTGGTTCTTTCTTTTATTTCAAGCAATTATTTTTTAGTTATCGCTTCACTAGTGGTTATGATAGCAACCTATTCCATTGGCTATTATTATTTAACCAAACCCACTATACATTTAAGTGGATTTCATGCTGCATTTCAACACAATGAAATTCTTTTAATGGTTGATGTACCCAAAAATCAGGTGGCTAAAATTGAACGTATTATACACAACAAAAACCCATCGGGTTCAGAAGAAGGCATCAGCTGGACACCTGCAGATTTAAGCATGAATGTTTAAACAAGCTCAGACAAATAACGTGAGCACACCAGTGTAACCATATAATTTATTATGATGAATTTCTCCATTGGCAAAAAAACCTGCCAATGGAAAATCACCAAGCGTCTTATGTATCATTTTTATTTCTTCAGAATTCTTACCAAATTGCTCCCTACCACGCCCAAGACAAGAAATATAAAGACCTCCTTTAGGCTTTTTCTTTAAACGTTTAGAAATCTTATCCAACATATCCTGCATATCATCAATTGCCGTTTGCTCATTGCGCTCACAAAAAACCAGCTCATGTCCTTCAATAAGAATATCATTAATAGCAAACAGCTTTTTTTCAATATCTGCACCGACCAGGTTACGAACGGTATAATCACTTTGATCACTTCCAGCAATACACAAGCCAGTAAATATTTCATTAGCTCGTTCTTTTAAATCATTAATATGATTTAAACCATAATCTTGCATCAACACATCCAGTGCTGGCTTATTATCCAAAGTATAAACAATATTATCTTTAGCGTGAGTAATAGTTCGTTTATCACCAATTGGCCGACACCCTTGACTCAAACTGGTTAATACTGAGATATTTTCTGAAAAGAAAGCACCCGAAATACCACCTGTGAATATCTCATCGGCAACCTGGTATTGTTTGTCTCTGGATGAAGTTAAACCACCCACAAGAAAACAATCATTCACCTGTTGCTGTATGTCTTCAATAAGGTTTTGAGTGTGTTGATAAAAAGGATCACCATGGAGAATACCAAAATGAGTTAGAAATTTTTTACTTCCTTCATCCAACAGCATATTATTCACATTTTTAACCAATGGAAGCATTGTAAATTCATTGACATCAAATTTAGCCAACATGATACTAACGGCTGGTTGGTCATAATATTCCTGTCCTGAGGAAATAATTCCAGCACCAACGGTCCCAAGCCAATGTTTAATTCCTGTTTTCTTCTTACATTGCTGTAATAAATCAGGATAATCATCTGACATAATATCTGTAGCGTAAATAAAAGCAAAATTATAACCCGCTGGAATTTTCTCAAGTTGTTCAAGACAATCCTTTATCACCGCATGATAATTATCATGCTGACAACTTATACTTAAGAAATTTTCCATGATAAATAAATCCTGTTTACTTTATGTTAAAACAACTATTTAAAATGACTACGTTGTAAATGTGCATAAGGCGGCAAAGTTTGTAATCGATTATCCACAAGAGCTTTGCCAATGGTAAAATGATATAAACTCTGAAATGTATGTTCACCTTCATTTATACCAATCAAGTTATGAACGCCGTCGTCAAAATAACAGCCAATCCCCGTACCACGAAGCCCAATTGACTCAGCTTCCAGATAAAGCACCTGGCCGATCATGCCTGCTTCCCAATAAAGCTGACGATATACCCACGGCTTATCAGTCAAACAATCTTTGTATTCTGCCAACATCCCAAAACTTAATGCACCATCACTGGCAATTTCTTGATGACACGACAATGTTTTTGCTGCTTCTCTAGCATCGCCTGCAACTAAACGAAATAATTGCAGATGTTCTGGACAGTCTTCTGGTTTAAGCCACTCAAAATCTTGTTTTAAGCTGGCTTGAAATTTCTTTTTTATTTCATCAGTGCGTAAAAATAGATACAAACCCGACTCAAGTCCTTCAACTTGATGAATAAAAATAAGGAGGTGGAGTCTGGGTTCCCATGACATTACATCACAAGGTGGAATTGTTTGACGAAACAAAGTTAAATCTAACATGCGATACAGCATTGATTTAGTCACTAATGGCTTATCCAAATAACCACTGGTATCAAAAGCTTGCGCACTTCGTCTTTGTTTTATGAGTGTACTTGCCGGCTGGGTTGAACCTGATTCTAATATTGGCTCAGGGTAAACTGAAATTTGCCATGTTTGTTCATCTGTCTCTGGTTTCATACAAGCCAGAGCGGTATCAGCAATGATAGGCCAGTCATCAAGATGATTTGTTGAAAGCGTATTAGCCTGCCCACTCCATTGCCCTGTTTGGGCTGTCTTAGCGATTTCATTAACAGGTACTGATGATATTAAGCAGGGATCAGAAAATAAGTTATTACTCTGGGTTATAATCAATAGCATCAAATCTGGATACTCATCTTCTGTGATAACAAAATCATCATCTCTATCAAGACCCAAAATGGTTGCAACATCAACATCACTTGCAGACGTCAAAATATGTGCATTCCAACCTAATGTAGCTGCTGCATATCGGATAGATGCTACCGCATGACCTGCATCCAGTTGGCAGTAACGAAAGGCACGTTCACCATATTTCCATGCCTCTCGCCAATGTATTGAAGACAACCCCATAAGAAAGGAACTATCTGGTAGCAAAGATTTTTTAGTATTGAACTGGCAACGTTTTTCTAAAACGTGATCACGACTGACATAATGATAAACCCCATCCGAAATACCATCACAATTCTCAGTGATTATATAAGATTCAGTCGGGTGCAAATTACCACTTGAAGGATTACAACGAAGTGCCCAGCGAGTATCATCATATTGCTTCCACGCTGACAGCCCCAATGACAACTCCAGAAATTGACCAATATTGTTTATTGAAAGTTCTTGAGAAACAATATTTTGAGGCTGATATAGTTGGTTATACGACACACTGGTAGGGTGTATAAGAAGGGGAAGTTTTAGTCTTGTACATCCATCAAAGGTTCTAAATGCTTTTGGCTGATTTTTCCAGTCTAAGCCATCAGGGCCCGAAGCATAACGCTGAAAATGATGTTTCGTTTGTTGATGATAGTCCAGAACTTTTTTCAGTGCATTCTCTGTAGACATAAACATTGTCTGTGTATGCTTCAAAACAGCATTTCCCTATCAGTATTTTTTATTTGAGCAAACGTTTTAAAAAAACTTGAATTTCTTTAACAGCTTGTCTGTCACCTTTTTTCTCTGCTACTAACAAGCCTTTTTCATAGACTTGAATCGCTTGTTCTTTATCACCAACGTCAACTAATGCTTTACCTAATACTTTCCAGGCAGCTGAATACTCTGGATCAAATTCTATTGCCGCTTTTAAATGAGGAATCGCTTCAGAAGATTGTCCAGATTTAAATAAAGCATTACCCAATCCAAAACGCAGAATAACACTGTCCTGACCTTGAAGTAATAAATTTTTAAGTGCTGATATATCCATATTTAAGAAATGGGGATCAATTATGAATAAACAATGTGGTAAAAAATAAGGTTACTTAGAGAAATAGAAAAGTAATAAAATTGTAGGAACTTTTATAATAACTAATTCATAACCCATATCTTATGAATTCAAGTAATCATTATCAGCTCATCCCAAATAACGTCAATAACTGGTATTCCGTTTAGACGTTGAAATTATCTATTTATTTTCCTATCCTTAAATCATAATAATAACATTATAATTTGTAATACTATTACTCATTAATATTTTAATTATGAGAACTATCTAAATGAAAATTATTTATTATTCATTGCTCATCATATTTGCTGAATTATTCCTTACTCATACAGTCTGGGCAGAAAAACCTTTTGCACCTAAAACTTTGCCCGGAACCATTCAGGTTAATGCAGAAGAAACCGTTGAGTTAATAATGAATATGCCAAATCTACTTGTTATTGATACACGTAAGGAAACAGAATACACGAAAGGCCATATTCAAGGTTCAATTAGCTTATCTGACACTGAAATGACGCTTGAGAAACTCAGTCAATATGCTCCAAATAAATCACAAGCAATTTTATTTTATTGCAATGGAGAGCGATGCTTACGAAGTTCCAATGCTGCCAAAAAAGCACTCAAATGGGATTATAAATTAATCTACTGGTTCCGAACTGGTTGGAATGAGTGGGTTAAAAAAGGTATGCCAATCAGTCGTTAATATGAAAAATTTTGATATCAGTTGTTTGTCAATTAAAAGCCTCACCATTACGATTTTAATAGTAATCGGCTTTTTTTCAGTTGTGGTATCATTTTTTTCTGGCGATTACTTTTTAAAAGCAGCTCAAGAAGCACAACTCAGCGCTCTCAAACGCGTGATTAAAGTAGCAACAAGAGACATCATGCAAGATCTCCGAGATCAAACTTATGATGTTGCAACAACGCTTTCTATCAATGGAAGTATTCCTGAAGAATTTACCAAAGCTCAAAAAAGCAAGAATAATGAATTATTGATCACAGCTCTTGATGATCCATTTATCACCGGTTTTGTTGGAGTATATAATGTCGAATTGGTCAAAATTAGAGCTTATGATATAAAACTTCAATTTATTGCAGAAAGTAATAAAGGTAGTATGAATCTGCCTAAACAAATACCAGAGATTCTCTATCAAAAAGCCTATAATAGACAAGGTGCATCACGAAGCCAGGCCGCTTTTGGACTTTGGCAATATGTGGATAAATCTTATTATTCCGTTCTAATGCCAATTGGAGGAATTTTTGTTTCAGGTTATCTTGAAATTGTGGTTAACCCAATAAATAATTTAAGTAAATTATCTGAAAAAATGGATTCTCCCATTAGTATTCGAAGTGGAATTGATTCAAAAAAAATCTATTACATGCCCCAAAAATCCGTTGATGCCTTACTTCCAATAGAATATACCTTGAAAACCGATTTAGGCAAATCTGCATATATTCTGACCAATTACGAGGATATTGCACAATTAAGTAAAGGAATAAAGCAAACAGTTTTCACAACCATTTCAACACTCATTGTGTTAACACTGATGATGCTTTTTATTGCTATCTGGTTATTTCAGTTATTTTTATTTAAACCACTACACATGATGCTAAATCAAATTAACTCAATTACTGATGGCAATATTGACCATGATTTGAAAATTAAGGGACTGAATGAAATTACCGTTTTATCTGAAGAGTTTAATAAGATGACAAAAGAAATTCGTTCTCGAGAAAGAGCATTAAAACATCTTTCTATCATGGATGGTTTGACTCAAATTCCCAATCGACGTAAATTTGATGAAGACTTAAAGAGTCAATACGCTAATGCCTGCCGTAAACAACAATCACTGTCAGTATTAATGATTGATATTGACCATTTCAAGCGTTTTAATGATACCTACGGACATCTTGAGGGTGATGATTGCATTAAAAAGGTTGCAACAGCTATACAGAACTCCGTGTATAGACCTACTGATTTAGTCGCTCGCTATGGCGGCGAAGAGTTTGCAGTCATTTTACCAGACACCTCTGTAAACGGTGCTCAAGTTGTCGCCACAAAGATTATGAAAGAAATTAATCAGTTGAAGATCCCACACTCTGATTCAACAGTTAATGATCATGTGACCATTAGTATTGGAGGATATAGTGCCATACCCTGCATACAGGAAGAATCAACATCTATTGTTTCTGAGGCAGATAAATCACTTTACGAAGCTAAAGAAGCTGGAAGAAATCAATTTATAATACGCTGCCAATTTCCCCCAGAAAAAACAACAAATATGAATAATAACCTTTGAATAGTTTACTCAATTATCAAGTTTCTTACCTATCAAAAAGAATAGAAAATAAAAAAAGTATCAGTATTGTTGCTGTAAGAGTCAATGTCTATGGCCTCCTCCCGCAAGTGTGCGACCATTTTGGTCATAAATACCTGAAGCACCATGCTCAACAAATCCAAGATTTATCATTTTTAATAAAAAAGGATCTGATTCATTGTCGCCTACATCAGAGTAATCAGTCATAAAATAATTTTCTAGACTTGTAAATAACTGCTTTACCATATCTTTATCAGTAACAATTGATACCAACTCCCAATAAATACGTTTATTTACAGTCTCAACTTCAAAAGTTTTAACCAATTGTTGTCTAGGTAACCATTTCAGATTGATCTGTTCCCCTTTATCTTTCTTACTATATGTCTGTGTAACTTCACAATGACTGTTATTCATTTCTTCTAATTTCATAGTATTGACAAATTTTTCAGTGACTAATAATTTTTTCTTTTGCCAAGCACTCTTATTATGATTTATTTTTATTTCATTAGGTTCATATTCAATTCCACGTTGATGATCATCAAAATTTTTCACCAACCGTAACTGTCCTTTTTTGTTTTGTTCCCACAGTTCAGTAATATGAAGTTCTGGATATTGATGTGCAACTTGTTGACCATTTCGCCATAACACCATATAACTTGTTTGGCTCTTTTTTCCTTGTAAATCTTCTACTATCATTTTATAACGAGCTCCCATAAGATCATCCTGACATTGTGCGTGAGCAATTGTAAAAAAAGAATTTATAAATAAAAAAATTAAGCTAATTCGTATCATGATGACACCTGAAATAATACTCTATAAATAATAAATGAGGAGTTCATTAACCCCTCACATATCCTTAAACATTGATGTAATAAAAAGCATGTGACTGTATTTTAGTCCTCACCTCTTTCCCAGGGCTTGTACCTGTATACACTGCGTGCTGCTTTTTTATCCAGTCTGGCTGCACGATTCATAATGTGGAAAACCACACTTTGCTCATTCGTTCCACCAACCAAAGAAGCACCTGGACCTTTTCCATAAATAGCAATGTCTTCACCAGCATGTGTTTCTGAGCTAAGTGGAATCAATGCTTCCTGATGAAAACCTGAATTTTCAGTATCAACATGAGTTAAATCAGTACGACCAGCAGCAATAGTCTGACTATATGCAGCATCTGCATTAGTCTCACCAACTAAATTTTGAAAACCACGTCCATTGGTATAACCTAAGGTGGTATAAGGCATATCATCAGCAGCTAAAGCAGGTTCATCTGAACCAACACCGACCACTTTACCCAGAATTGGATTACCACGTTTAGGATAGCCAGCAATAGTAAAAACATGACTGTGATCAGCAGTAACAATAATCAACGTATCATCCATATCTACGTTCTCAATAGTTTCTTTAACTGCTTTTGCAAATTCAATGGTTTCGGTCAGAGCATTGTATGCACTACCCGCATGATGAGCATGGTCAATACGTCCAGATTCCACAACCATAAAATATCCTTTACGATTATTATCTAGAACATCAATTGCCTTAATAGTCATCTCCGATAGTGATGGTTCTCCAGCAATATCATTTAAACGGTCAGCTTCATATTGCATGTGAGACTCATTAAATAAACCAAATATTTTTTCTGTTGATGAGGGGTCTATTGCATCAAAACCAGCCTGATCAAAAACATAACTTCCTTGTGGATACATTGATTGCCATTCAGCAATTAAATCACGACCATCCGTACGATCACCTTCTGTAGAACTTCGAGCATCAGGACTATTAAATGAGGGATCTTTAGGAAGGAAATGTCGACGTCCACCACCCATAACCACTTCCAGGCCATTGATACGTTTTGCCGTTGGGTAAGAGTTCTTCAAATTGGCTTCAAATCCTATCAATTGTGAAGCAATATCAACACAACCTAAACCAACTGCTTCAGAAGGCATGTCAGAAATATCTTCCCAGTTCCGATCAGCCGATTTTGCATAGGCCGCAGCAGGGGTTGCATGGGTAATGCGTGCAGTTGAAATGATACCCGTTGATTTTCCTGATAGTTCTGCTAATTCTAGTGCTGTCACTAACTCATTACCCGATATGGTTGAACAATCACCACGAATAATGTCTTCATCAACACCAATAACGCCAACATCTGTTTTCACTCCAGACATCATTGCTGTCATCGTCCCAGCTGAATCTGGTGTTTGTGCATCCACATTGTATGTTTTTGCAAATCCTGTGAATGGAAACATATCGAAGCTTAGATTATTTTCCTCACCCATCATCCCTTTCAATTGTCCTTCGAGAATTCGAGCTGCGGTTACAGTAGAGACTCCCATACCATCACCGACAAACAAAATGACATTTTTAGCACGTTTTTTGCCTGCAAAACGAGGCTTAGCATCTAATTTCGACACCGCATCGGTGTAGTATGGATTATTAAGTTGATGTTCAGGAATCACTTTATAGCCATCAAATGCAAAGGCATTCACGGAAAACGCAAGCATAACAGAGCTTGCTAACAACGTAGTTTTCATTAACTGATCCTCTAAAGAATTTCAGATACTTGAGCTAAAACAAATTCAGCTCTTCTTTGAATGAGGTTATCAATTAATTATTAAAATGATATGACATTTTAATGATGGTTTTATTAACTGAAAGAAATTTTTACAAAAAAAATAAAGTAATCAATCAGACTAATAACTAAAGAAAAATTTTTATAATCAAGTTATTTTAAGAAATAATTTCATTATAAGACTCACGTTATAAATAAGGTTACGATGAAGATAAAGCAGTGTACTTAGAAAAATCTAAGGGTATGTTGAATTGACTATTCAGAGATTAATATCAGGTAAGAGAGCCTTCAAATTATTCTTCATTCACAGTAAAATATGAATAGAAAAATAACTAAAAGGCATAAAGTCGCTTGTTAAAACTTAAGCATTATCAGCAGCAACCGCTTCTTCACAAACACCTTTCAATTGACCGTTTTGCATCATTTCCAGGATAATATCACCACCACCTGTTAATTCGTGCCCAATATAAATTTGTGGGAAAGTTGGCCAATCAGCATAACGAGGCAGATTTTCAAAAATTTCTGGATCCGTAAGAACATTCACATATGAGAATTCAACGCCAGTACTGATCAGAGCTTCTGCTGCTCTTGCTGAAAATCCACAAGAAGGCATTTGTGGTGTACCTTTCATGAAAATAACAATTGAATTATTTTTGACTGCATCATCAATGCGTTGCATTACGTCCATAGGTCTGGCCTCATTCTATTTGTAAAAACCGATTGGTTTTATGAAAAAACAGCTCAAAGTTGAGTGTTTTAATAAGTTAAACCTTATATAAGGATAGAACTATGGAATTTCAAGAGTCTTCAGCCAATATGAGTCTGTAACCACATTTCCAACAAAGCCATATGCCAGAGTTTACTACCTTTAAGACGAGTCATATTTTCTTCAGATTCAGGATTTTTCAGCAAGCGTTGTATATAGGATGTTTCAAAAATTCCTCTCTCTCGACAGCGCTGAGAAGTTAAAACATCAGACATCATATCCAAAAACTCACCTCGGACATATTTTAGAGCAGGCATAGGAAAATATCCCTTGGGGCGATCAATCACTGCATCAGGAATTTTACCGCGAGCAATGGTTTTAAGAACATGTTTTCCACCATGTTGACCTATTTTATAATGAGGTGGCATTTGCGCGGCTAACTCAACTAAATGATGATCCAAAAATGGCACCCTGGCTTCAAGTCCCCAGGCCATTGTCATGTTATCAACTCGTTTAACTGGATCATCAACAATCAAAGTGGTTGTATCCATACGCAAAACTTTATCAAGGAAATCATCCGCATAAGGCGCTGTCAACAAATTATTCACCAACTCACTGGTGTGATCTTTGCCTCGATATCGCTGAGTTACTGCTTGTAAGAACTCTTCATGAGAGCGATCAAAATAATAAGGTGCAAAATGTTCCAGTTCAGAACCTTCTTTATGATTTTCAGACTCAGCCATTTGCGGATACCAGAAATACCCGGCAAACACTTCATCTGCCCCCTGACCACTCTGAACCACTTTCACTTCCTGAGCCACTTTCTCTGAGAGCAAATAAAAGGCAACAGCATCCTGACCAACCATTGGTTCAGCCATATGCGTAATGGCTTCTGGCAGCCTGTCCAGTACAGCATGATTAGGTATCATGTATTTATGGTGACGAGTACCATAGCGTTCAACCACCTGATCACTGAACTCAAACTCACTACCCTGTTCGTCACCAATATCATTAAAACCAATGGAAAAAGTTCGTAAATCATTCACTCCTGCTTCAGCCAGCAAAGCGACTAAAAGGCTTGAGTCTAAGCCACCTGAAAGTAAGACACCAACAGGCACATCAGCAATGCTTAAGCGTTTTTTCACAGCAGACATCAGACTATCATGAATGGCTTCAGTCCAATCTGCCTCGTTCCAATCAGATTTATCAGGGTCTCGGCTCGCTTTAAGATGCCAGTAGCGGTGATACTTCATGCCGCCATTGGCATCAATTTTTATCGTTGTACCAGGAGCTAATTTTTTTACACCATCGAAAATAGTATCTGGTGCAGGAATAACGGCATGCAGGGTGAGTTGGTGGTGCAAGCCAACCGGATTTATTTCAGTATTAATGTGCCCTGCAGCGAGTAAAGCCTGCATATTGGAAGCGAAAACAAAGCGATTATTATCCAGACTATAATAGAGTGGCTTAATACCAAGCCGATCACGTGCAACAAACAGGGTGTAATCACGCAGATCGACTATTGCAAAAGCAAACATGCCATG